>JAPUJL010000065.1 GCA_027296185.1 SAR324 cluster bacterium
TGGGGTCCGGGGGTTGGCTGAGGTCGGAGAGGATGCGGCGGACATCATCCCCGGTCAGGCCCATCAGGTCGAGGGCTTGCTTCAGGGCCTCCCGCCCGGTCTCGCCGCTGTCGGTCTTGATCCGGAGGTGGAGGTTCAGAGCATCCTGCTCCAGCTTGCCGAGATCGAGATCCTCAGGATAGCGCGCGACGATCGCCTCCGCCTTGGCCCGGTCGCCGCGCATCAGCGCCGCGCAGGCCAGGAACTTGGCTGTATCCACCCGGTCGGGGTGCCGGGGATATGCGGCGAAAGCGTCCGCGCGGATCACCAGCGCCTCGTCGAGCAGCGGTTCTGCATCGCGCCAGTCCGGGGTTTCCAGCAGACCCACGGCGAGGTTGTGCAGGCTGCTGGCGAGCCGTGAGTCGCTTGGCGCCAGAACTTCGCGCCAGATTTTCAGGGTAATCCGCCCCAGCCGGATGGCGGCCGCGCGGCGGCCTTGGGCGTCGCGCAGGGTGCCGAGATTGTTGAGGCCGATCGCCACTGCCCGCCGGTCGCCGCGGCGGCGGCCGAGCAGCAGCGCCTGCTGATAGCGCCGCGCTGCGCGGCGGAACCACTCCGCTGCCTCTGCCGTTTTCCCCGCCGCCTGCGCCTGGCGGCCCCGCTCCTTCAGCGCGCCGCCGTGGTTGTTGAAGACGGTGGCGCGGTCCTCGTCTCCGATCTTTGGGTTCTGTTCGGCAATCTCCGCCGCCCGGGCCAGCAGCTTTTCCGCGATCACCGGGCGGCCGAGATCCAGCCACCCGAACCCCAGCGTCGAATATCCCGCGCCGATATCCCGATGCAGGGGGTGGAGGCGCCGCTTTTTCGCCCTAAGCCCCGCCCGTGCCAGCAGCAGGGCGGGCAGGTCCTGGCGCATCTGGCCCAGCCAGACCGCCGCCTGGTTATAGAGGTAGTCCGCCGCTGCGCTGTCCGCGCCATACCCGGCCAGCGCCTGGACATGCGGGGTGAGGGCGTCACAGATGCCAAATGTCTTGTGCTCCACCATGGGATACGCCGCCGCCAACGCCGCGGCCGCAGCCTCGCGCCATTTTGCGCGCCCCTCGGCCCTCAATCGGGCGCGGATCACCGCACCGGTCAGGTGGTGCATCGCAAAATGCACTGCCACCCTGTCGCCGCGCCGCTCCAGGATCGAGCGCCGCGCCAGTTCGGCGAAGGCTTGCGCCACCGCTCCCTCTTCGCGGAGAATGGGCCAGAGGTCGTCGGGGATGGGCTTGAAACGTTCGTCCTCCTTGTCCTCGTCACTTAGCGATCTGACCGCCTCGAAAACCCCCGGCTCTAACCCCTCCGGCGCCCAGAAGGCGAGGATGTTGGCGATCTGCATCGCCTCCGGGGTCAGCCGCGCCAGCGACAGCGAGACCGCGGCGAAGACTGAGTCCGGGTAGTCGCCGCCCTCCGGCGGAACCTGGGCGATGGCGCGCTGCACATCCTCGGCGTAGGCCACGAAGCTGACATCCGGGGCGTTGCGCAGATACGCCCCCGCATTGACCAGCGCCAACGGCAGGCCGCCCAGGGTCTCGGCTAGCGTACGCGCCCCGGCGCGGTCGGTGGTGCGCTTCGCCTCCTGCATCAGCAGGGCGACGGCAGGGTTTTCCTCGGTAGAGAAGTCGAGCTCCCCGGTGCGGAGCAGTTTGAACTTGTCCTCGGGCCAGCCGCCTTCGCGGGTGGTGACGATCACGTGGATATGGTCGCGGCGCGGGATCAGGTTTTCCAGCGGTTTTGGACCGATGGCGTTATCGTAGATCAGCAGCCACGGGCGGTTGTCCTGCGCAATACGCTGCAGCGCGGCATTGGCGCGCGCTTCGGGCGGTGCGTCCGCCGGAATTCCCAGTTGGTCCGCCAGTTTGCACAACTCGTCAATCAGTTCCTGGCGGTTCTCCGCCGGGAGCCACCAGAGGCCGTAGTACTCGCTGGCGTAGGTCTCGGCAAAATACCGGGCAAGAGTGCTCTTGCCCATTCCACCCGAACTCTTGACGACAGTGGCACCTTGGGTGATGGCGGTAGCGTCACCGTCATGGAGCGTGCTGCGAAGTTGCGCTACCTCGTCATCGCGCCCGACCACGTGGCGCTCCGCACCGATGTCGAGGGGAGCGATCTGGGGCCAGCCGGGTTTGGCGGTCCGCCGGTTTGGAACTGCCACCTCGTCCTCAGCGCCGGGGAAGGGCGCAGGTTCACTGCGCGGATCGTAGTCCGGGTCCACCGCCTTCTTGAGCAACGCAACGACAATCGACTCGTCAGTGATTCCGGTTAAATCGGCGTAGACCAACGAACGGAGCATCCCGTCCGGCGTGCACGGCCGCACCTTGATTGGAATTACCTGTAGCTCACGTTGGGCCAGATTACCCGCCAGAATACTTGACCATTCCGCAGCGACGCCATCGGAGGTGAGGGAATCCTCGGAGAGTAACAGGACAAGGGTATACCCCGCCTTGAGGGCATCGTGCATCTTAATGACGAAATTTGTGCCGGGCCGCATATCGGCGA
>JAPUJL010000066.1 GCA_027296185.1 SAR324 cluster bacterium
CGGTCATGGTTTGGTCGTGGAGCGCCTTTTCGGCGGGCGGAGGGAGGAAGAAGAGCGACATCATCGACTCGTCCACCATGGCCAGGGTGCCGTGCTTGAGAAATCCGGCGCCCATTCCCTCGGCGTGGAGGTAGGTGACCTCCTTCATCTTCAGGGAGGCCTCCAGGGCGATGGGATAGTAGATGCCCCGGCCGAGGAAGAGCCAGTTGTGGAAGTGGGCCGTCTCGTTGGCCAGGTTGCGCACGAAGCCGGAAATCTCGTTGAGAATCTTCTGCACCTGATCCGGGAAGGCGTCGAAGGCCTCCCGATAGGCCGCCAACGCCTCGTCGCCGATCTTGCCCGTGCGCCTGCCCAGCTCGAGGGCCACCCGGTGCAGAATCACCATCTGCGCCAGAGCGGCCTTCGTGGAGACGACGCAGATTTCCGGTCCGGAGCCTTGCAGGATCACCTGATCCACCATCATGCTCAGGGAGGAGCCCATCACGTTGACGATGCCGGCGGTGCGCGCATGGTGAGCCTGGGCGTGGCGGATGCCCGAGCGGGTGTCGTAGGTCTCGCCCGATTGGGAGATGGAGATCACCAGATCCTCCGGCTCCAAGGCGGCCAACTGATCGAACTCGTCGGAGCTGATGGCGGGCAGGTAGCGCCCGGCCAACTGAGCAAAGCAGTATTGCCCCACCAAGGCCACGTAATAGGTCGTGCCGACGCCTATGAGATAGGTGGTGCGGGACTCGTCGATGGTTTCGGCGAGGCGCGCGATGGCATCGTCAGGCAGTTCCAGAGCGGTACGGATGGTCTGGGGCTGATCGAAGATCTCCTTCAGCATGTAGTGGGAATACCCGCCCTTGCGGGAGGTCTCCGCGTCCCACTCGATGCGGAAGGGCGCGCGCTCCACTTCGCGCTCGTCGTCGATGCGCCGGATGGTATGGCCGTCGATGGAGACCCGGGCGAACTCGCCGTCCTCCAGGATCAGCGCGTCCCGCGTGAACGGCAGGAAGGCGTTCACGTCCGAGGCGAGGAACGTGGCATCCTCGCCCAGGCCGATCACCAACGGTGAGCCCAGCTTCATTCCGAATATGTGCTCCGGCGCCAGAGTGGAGATCATGGCCACGGCCATGGTGCCGTCGATTTGCCGAACGGCCCCCAGAAATGCCTGCTCGACGTCGCCGAATTCCGCATAGGCCAGCGCGATCAGTTGCACCAGCACCTCGGTGTCCGTCTCGGAGCGGAAGGTCACTCCCCGGTCGATCAGCCCCGCCCGCAGCTCCCGGTAATTGTTGATGATCCCGTTGTGTACGATGGCGAAGCGGGAATCGAAGGAGAGATGGGGATGGGCGTTGCCCGCGGTGACGCCACCGTGGGTGGCCCAGCGGGTGTGGGCGATCCCGATGGAGCCGTGCATGGCGTGGAAGTGCTCCTTCTCGTTGACCTCGTCCACGCCGCCGGTGTTCTTGCGCACGTGCAGCCGGCTGCCGTCGATCACGCCCAGGCCGCAGGAATCGTAACCGCGGTATTCCAGATTCCGGATCGATTCGAACAAGGTGGGGACCACGTCCTGCTTGCCGACCACTCCGCTGATTCCGCACATGGCGCTCTACCGATCTAGAGGACAGGATCGAGTGTGATCCGATCGTCCTGTTGAAACCCGGAACGGATCCGCGTTCCGGGACCCAGCACGTGCCGCGCGCCAATCGTTACGTCGTCGCCGATAAAGGCGCCCAGCTTGTTCATGCCCGTGGACACCTCGCCCTCGTCTCCGGCCACGGCGATGTCGCTTCGGTCGGGCTTGAGGTTCACCGTGGCCACGCCCGTGCCCAGGTGCACCCGCTCGCCGATGACGCTGTCCCCGATATAGGAGAGGCGCCCGAGGATGGATTTTCCGAAGAGCACGCAGTTCTTCAGCTCGGTGCCGTAGCCCACCACGGATTCGGGACCGAGCGAGGTGTAGCCCCGGATCAGCGTGTTGTTGCCGATATAGCTGCCCCGGCCGATGAAGCAGGGCCCCTTCAGCACCGATCCCGTGCCGATCGAGACGCCCTCCTCGATATAGAGGGGACCCTCCAGGTGCACGTTGCCCTCCAATTTTACCGTGCGGTGAATGCGGGAGTCGTCCCAGTGGTCCAGCAGCATTTTGTTGGCCTCGAGGATGTGCCAGGGGCGGGTGATGTCGATCCACCCGCCGTCCCAGAGGGCCCCGTGGAATTGATTCCGTTCGATCAGCGCTTGGTACACCGCCTCCATGTCGTTCCGCTTCTCGCTCAACAGCTCGAACACGGTGGGCGGCAGCAGGAATATCCCCGCCAGGACGTGATTGGCCAAGTGCCGGTCCGTGGGTTTTTCGACGAATCCTTCGATCCGCATGTCTTGACCCAGGTAGACGTTACCGAACTCCGCGGAGGAGCGGGGCAGTGAAACCGCGGCCACGCCGCCGCCGTGGACCTCGAACTCCTCGCTCAGCCGGTGAAAGGGGAAGCCGGTGGCCAGAATGTCTCCGTAAATCAGCAGGAAGGGGGCCTCGCCCAATTGCGGCCGGCAGCGGTCCAGCGCGCCACCGATGCCGTCAAGGGGTTCCTGCTCGACGTAATCGACGGAAATGCCCAAGGTATGGCCGTGGCCGAAAACGTCGCGGATGGTGTCGCGCATGTGGTTGACGACGATCAGGATGTCGCGGATGCCCGCATCCTTGAGCGACCGCATCATGTATTCCAGGATCGTCGTGCCGGCCACCCGGATCATGGGCTTGGCGCGCGTCTCGGTGAAGGGGCGCAGGCGATCGCTCGGCGCGGCGGCGAGAATGACGGCTTTCATACGGTTCGGCGTGTCGTTTTCGGTGGTTGTGGCGGATTCCCCACGGTGTCCCCATGTCGATCCACCAGCCAACTAGCCAACTAGCTACGGCGCCCCAGGTCGAAGTGACCCAGAATCGCGTCCAGAACTCCGTCGAGATCC
>JAPUJL010000067.1 GCA_027296185.1 SAR324 cluster bacterium
CGCCGCAGGGCGGGGGTGAGGAACGGCCAGGTGGAGGAGAATGGATCGATCGGCGGCGGCGCCGGCATTACAGCAGGGCGATGAAGTCCCGCGCCATGCTGCCCGGCCGCCCGCCCAGCCCTTCTGCGGTGGGGTTGACCCGCGATATTATTCCGTCTTCGTAGGTGGAGCGGCCATCCCCGATGCGCGCGCTGCCGGCCGCCACCACCGCCGCTGCGATGCCCCGCTGCTCCAGCGCCGCAAGCCGCCCGATCCCGGCCTCTTCCATTCCGATGCCGGCGTCGTTGAAAACAGCCGCAAGAGCATCGGCCCGCAGGGCGGCCGCCGGATCGGCGCCGACGAGGCCGCCGTGAGAACCCGTGAGGACGACCTGTCCCGCGTCCTCCGGTTTGACCAATGATGCGGAATCCACGCAAACGATACGCGCTCCGCCCGGCGTCTGGCCTATCACGTGGCGGGCCTCGGCATAGGGTTGGCCCTTGCCCTTCGGCAGCGGCGCCGCGCAAAGCGCCTGGGCCGCCTCCCGGCACGTCATGCCCGGCGCACATCCCAGCGAGCGCGCGGCGGCGTTGACGTGGCTGATGGTTCCGCGGGCCAGGGCATCGTCCGAGTCTCCGATGCGGGCGCTCATTACGTCCACGGTCGCGGCCGCCATGCCGATGCCGCCGCAGTAATCCAGGCAGCCTATCCCGGCCCGCTCCAGCCCGACCCCGGCGTCGAACAGAATGACGGCGCGGGCGCGGGCGGCCACCACGAGGTAAGCTGCATAGTTGCCGCCGTGGGAACCGCAGACGACGACGGAGCCCACGGCATCGGAACCGAGCTTGGTGGCCGTCGGCGCCGAGACGATTCCCTCCACTGCCTTCTCCTCGTGCGGGTGAGCCCGTCGCATAGATCGGGGGCGGGCGTGCCCCGCGGGCCTAGGAGGTGCGGCTGTCCACTCCCGGCAGCATCTTTGCGGGATCGCGCGTCACCACGACGTCGATGATGGTGGCCGAGCCCGACTGCCCCAGCCCCTCCGCGAGGGCGGGCTGCAGGGCTTCCGGGTCTTCCACGCGGATGCCGCGGCATCCCAGCGCTTCGGCCACGGCGGCGTAGTTGACTTCGCTCAACTCGCTCGACTGATAGCTTCCTTCCCCATACATCGAATGCTGTAACGCTTTCACGTAGCCCGACGCCGCATTGTTGACGACGATCACGGTGGCTGCCAGCCTGAGCCGGCGGAGGGTTTCCAACTCCCCCAGCATCATGTTGAAACCGCCGTCACCGGTCAGCCCGACCACCTTGCGGTCGCCCGCGCCCAGCTTGGCTCCGATCACTCCCGGCAGTCCGTAACCGATGGAGGCGAAACCCCGGTCAGGCACGAAGGATCGCCCGGGCCGCTTGGTGTCAAAGAGCAACCCACCCCAGTGACCGGCGAACCCGCCATCGGCGATCAGGTAGCCATCCGCCGGCATGATCCGGTTCAGCTCGTGCATCACCCTGGCCATGTTGATCGGCTTTTCGCCGGAAGTGAGCCGCGGCTCAACGGATGCCCGCCACTCGGCCATCCTCGTTTCGACTTCGGCGCCGTATTCGGCCCGCGCCGCGCGCAGGCGTTCCGCATCATCGCCCAACGCCACGGCGAGGTCCGCGATGCCTTCACGTGCATCGCCCCACAGGCAAAGAGTGGGCGCGGTGGTGCGCCCGAACTCCTCCGCAAGGATGTCGAGATGGATCAGCGGCTTGCCGGCGACCGGGAGGGTAAACCGCTTGGTCGCGATTTCGCCCAGCTTGCACCCCACCACGAGCAGGCAGTCGGAAGCTTCAATGAGGGCGTTAGCGAAGCGGTCGTAACGGCCGAAGAGGCCGGCGTTGAGCGGATGCACGCAGGCGATGGCGCCCTTGCCGGTCATGGTGTGCGCGACGGGAATCGCCTGGGCTTGCGCAAAAGCCTGCAGCGTATCCGCCGCGTCACTGAGGTGCACGCCCCCACCGGCGAGAATGAGCGGGCGCCTGGCCTTTGCCAGGTACGCGGCGGCCGCCTCCACCGCCGAGGCGGAAGGACGCGTGCGCAGGGCCGGCGCGCGCTTGTGCGCCGCATCGACGAAAAACTCATCCTCCGCAAACGGGTGCACGCCGTGACAGACGTCCTCCGGAAAGTCCAGCACGACGGGCCCGGGACGGCCGCTCGTCGCGATGGCGAACGCCCTGCGCACGAGTTCGGGGATGCGATGAATGGCTTCGACCCGGAGCACTTCTTTGGCGGCGGGGCGCAGAATTTCCATCTGCCGCGATTCCTGGGTCATGTTCTTTCCGGCGTGATCGCGATTGGTATCGCCCACCAGAATCACCAGCGGCGAGCCGGCATTGAGCGCTTCCACCATGCCGGTGATCAGATTTGTGGCGCCCGGCCCCAGGGTGGCATCGCACACGCCGACCCGGCCGGTCACCTTGGCGTAGGCATCCGCCGCGAAAACACCGCCCCGCTCGTCGTTGATCAGGGTGTGGCTCAGGCCCAGCCGCCGCACGGCGTCATAGAACGGCAGCAACTGAAACCCGCCCATCCCGAACATCGGGCCCACCTCGAACGCACGCAGCATTCGCGCCAGCGCCTCTCCGCCGGTCATTTCCATGCCCGTATGCTGGCCATTGTTCATGCGTGCTCCTTTTCCACGAGGCTCCGTGCCGCCGCGACGATGTTTTCCACGCCCACCCGGACGACATCCTCGAGCGGCGGGGCATAAGAAATCGGAATGCGCGGAGCACCCAGCCGCCGGATGGGCGCCCGCAGGGCTGCAAACAGATCCTGAGCAACGGAGGCCGCAATCTCGGCGCCGAACCCGGAAACGGAAACCGCCTCCTGCACGATGAGCAGCCTGCCCGTGCGCCCAACGGAGCCGTAGACGGCCTCCTTGTCCCACGGCCAGAGGGTGCGCAGATCGATCAGCTCGGCCGACATGCCCTCCGCGGTGAGCCGGGCCACGGCATCGGCGCAGGTGTGAACCATGGCCGACCAGCTTACGATGGTCAGGTGCTCGCCCGGCGCCACGGTGCGGGCCTTTCCCAGCGGAATGATGTGGCCGTCCGGCGGCGCCTCTCCCTCAAGGCCCCACAGGTTCTTGTGTTCCATGAACACCACGGGATCGTCACAGCGAATCGCGCCGCGCAACAGCCCCGCCACATCCGCCGGGGTGGAAGGGACGGCAACGGCCAGCCCGGGGATGTGGGTGTACCACGCTTCGAGGGATT
>JAPUJL010000068.1 GCA_027296185.1 SAR324 cluster bacterium
CGCGCCGGGAGAGTTGCTCCGAGGTCCCCTTGGCGATGGCCCGTGGGCTGGCGAAGGGCGGCGGCTCTCCGCCGGGAGATGCTCCGGAAGGCGCCGCGGCGGGCTCGACGGGATCCCCGCCTGCCTTCGGCGCGGCGGGCGGTTCCGGTTCGCTATCGCGGCCGAGAATCTCGTTGACCCGCGACAGCCGCTCCTCGAGCCGGCCCTTCAGCCGCTCCCCGCCCAGAACGAGCAGGGTGCGCTGGGGACCCCGGCTGTGTTGCACCGCGTAGACCAGGCTTTTGTTGGGGAGGCCGAGCCTCTTGACGCGGAAGCAATCGGCCACGGCGGGTTTGCGCCGCTCGACGAGCTGAAAGATGCGGTTGAACTGGGTGTTGGTAAAGCCTCGCAGTTCCTCGCGGATGGCCGGATCGATGGCCGGGGCCAGCCGCACGTAGGGCCCGGCCAGATCGCTGCGGCCCTCGTAGGTGTTGGAGATCAGGGCGACGCCGTTGACCCAGTCCTGAATCACTTGGGTATAAAGCTCCGCGTTGAGCCGGTCCCAGTCCGGCCGGCCGGATTCGTGGAGATACCGCTCTCCATAAGATCGGGATTTCTTTCGCAACCAACCGAGCATAACTTGTTCCCCGATCGACGAGCCGCCCGCCGCCCTGGCGCCCGGGCGCCGCGGCGAAAAGGGCGGATAGGGGCAGGCCGATCTTAGCGTTACGGCGTGAACCGCACCAGTGTCTCCGGGCGGCCGTTCAACTCCTTTTCCAATTGGGACAATTCTTCCGGGGAGCCGGAGGTGCCCCAGAACCCCCGGCGCAAATCCAATGTGCCGATCGTTCCTCCGTCCGCCACCACGTCGAGCAGGGCATCCAGCAGGTCGAAGGCGCCGGGCTTGTCGAAGCGCGCACAGATCTCCGGCGCGAGGATGGAGATGCCGCAGAAGCCCACGGACCTGAGCTCCCCTTCCGGTTCGCGCACCGTCCGCCGTCCACCGCGGGCGGGCGAATCGATCCCGCACAGGGTGCCCTCCCCGTCGATCAGCAACTGGGAAGCGTCTTCTCGCTCCTTCACCACGAGGGTGGCGAGGGCTTCCGTATCGAAATGGAGGACGAACAGGGCGTGGGCGCTGCAGTCGGCCAGCACGTCGCCGTTCCACACCAGCAACGGCGACTGGTCCCGGTAATCGCCGAGGTTGGCGATGGCGCCGCCCGTGCCAAGCAGTTCCGGCTCGTGAAACAGCCGGATGTTGAGCTCCGGAAACCGGTCCGCGATCCGTTCGACGTGGGCGCTTACCTGTTCGGCCAGGTGGTGGGTGTTGATCGCCACGTCGATGATGCCGCCCCGGCCCAGCCCGGCAAGCAACCGCTCCAGCATGGGCACGCCGCAGACGGGCATCAGGATTTTCGGCCGTCCGTTCGTCAAGGAAGCCAGCCGGGTGCCCCGTCCGGCGGCCAGAATCAATGCCTTCATGGGTTCGCCTTTATTCGTCGCCGCGTTTCAGCCCGCGGCCGAGATCCAGATGTTGCACCGCCACCGGAAAGCCTTCCGCCTCCAAGGCCCGCCGCAGCCGCTCCGCCTGCCACACCGAGCGGTGCCGCCCGCCGGTGCACCCGAAGGCCACGTGCAGGGCGGGCTTGCCCTGGGCACGATAGCTCCGCGCGGCGCTCAACACCAGCCCCGCCACGCCAGCGGCGAACTCATGGGCCGCCGGCTCGCCGGCCATGTACGCCTCGATGGGCTCGTCCAGTCCCGAATAGGGACGTAGCGCCTCGTCCCAAAAGGGATTGGGCAACGCCCGGCAATCGAACACGAATCCGCCGCCGGCGCCGTCCACGTGGCTCCCCACCAACGGCTCGGGAACGCCCGTGTGCTTGAACCCGAAGCTATAGACGTGGACGGTGGGGGCTTTCGGCGGTTCGGGCACGGCGGCGGGGGTTCGCTGACGGTGAAGAGTTCCTTCGCTTCGCTCAGGACGAGAGGTTGAACTACATCCGCTCGCGGCGGATGTGGGCGCCCAGGGCATTGAGCCGTTGGTCGATCGCCTCGTAGCCCCGGTCGATCTGCTGGATGTTCTGAATCTCGCTGGTGCCCTCGGCACACATGGCGGCGATCAGGAGCGCCATGCCGGCACGGATGTCGGGGGTGGCCAGGTTGCCCGCGATGAGCCGCGACGGCCCGATCACCACGGCGCGGTGAAGATCGCAGAGCAGAATCCGGGCGCCCATGCCGATCAGCCGATCGACCCAGAACAGCCGGTTCTCGAACATTTTCTCGAAGATCAGCACCGTCCCCTGGCACTGGGTAGCGACGACCGTGGCGATACTGGTCAGGTCGGAGGGAAACGCGGGCCAGGGCCCGTCGTCGATCTTGGGCACCGCGCCCTCCAGATCGGACTGGATCGCCAGTTCCTGATCCGCCGGAACCCTCAGGTGAGGCCCTTGCTCGACGCAGCGCACCCCGAGCCGCTCGAAGACGAGGCGGGTCATGCGCAGGTGCTCGAGTCCGGCGTCGCGGATGAGCAGGTCGCTGCCGGTCACCGCCGCCATACCGATGAAGGAGCCCACCTCGGTGTGATCGGGCATCAAGGTATGCTCGCAGCCGGAGAGCTGATCGACCCCCTCTATTTCGAGCCGGTTGGTGCCGATGCCCTCGATGTGGGCTCCCATGGCCCCCAGCATGCGGCACAGCCCCTGGACGTGGGGCTCGCAGGCGGCGTTCTCCAACACCGTCGTACCCTTGGCGCAGACAGCGGCCATCACCGCGTTTTCCGTGGCGGTGACGGAGGCCTCGTCGAGAAACACGTGGCCGGCGGTGAAGCGCCCCCCGGGCAGCCGGAGGCGATAGTGACGGCCGGAGCGGGTCTCCACCTCGGCGCCCATCTGCTCGAGCACCAGCATGTGCGTATCCAGCCGCCGGAAGCCGATGCGGTCTCCGCCCGGGACGGGGAGCTGCACCTCGCCCAGCCGGGCCAGCAGCGGAGCGGCGAGGAGGAAGGAGCCGCGGATGCGCTGGGCGATCTCTTTGTCCGGCAACGCCGCCAGCCCCTCCGCCGAGCGGAGGGTCACGTCGTGGGGCCCCTGACGCTCAACCGCCACGCCGATCCCCTCCAGCAGGGTCAGCATGTCGCGGATGTCGTTGATGCCGGGGACGTTGTGCAGGGTGACCGGGTCGCCCGTGAGCAGCGCCGCGGCCAGCACGGGCAGGGCCTCGTTCTTGTTGCCGGAGGGGGTGATTTCCCCCTTCAGCTCGTGGCCGCCCTCGACGATGAACTTTTCCACGGCGATGCGCTCCCCTTATCCGATGTCCGGCGGCGGGCCGCTCACGACGCCTTGCGCTGCGAGCGTTGCCGCGCCTTGAGGTAGCCGGCCAGCAGGGTAATCGCCGCGGGGGTGATGCCGCTGATCCGGCTCGCCTGACCCAGGTTGGCCGGCCGGTGCCGCTCCAGCTTCTGCACCACCTCGTTGGAGAGGCCGGCGATGGTCGGGTAGCCCAGGTCTTCCGGCAGGGCGAACGATTCCAGCCGGTCGAACAGGGCCAGTTGCGCCGTTTGCCGCTCGATATAACCCGCGTACTTGATGCCGATTTCCACCTGCTCACGCACCGCCTCGGGATATTCCGCGAGGTCGAGCCGCTCCGTCAGGAAATCCAGCTCCGGCAGCTGCTCCAGCTGCATTTGGGGGCGCTGCACCAACTCCGCCGCGGTGAGGGGGGTGCGGATCGGTGGCTGACCGTGGCGCCGCAGCTCGGCATTCACCGCCGGCGTGGGGGTCACGGGCAGCCCATCCAGCACGGAGCGCAGGGCATGGATGCGCCGCTGCTTCTCGACGACCCGCCGGTAGCACTCCTCCGGGAGCAGCCCCAACCGGTATCCCTTCTCGCTCAGGCGCAGGTCGGCGTTGTCCTCCCGCAGCAGCAGCCGGTACTCCGAGCGGGAGGTAAACATGCGGTAGGGTTCCTCGGTGCCCTTGGTGATCAGGTCGTCGA
>JAPUJL010000069.1 GCA_027296185.1 SAR324 cluster bacterium
GAAGCGGGAGGGCTATTCCGCGGCCTACTCGGCGGCGGTAACGGCGGCCTCGGCCATCGTGGGACCAATCATCCCGCCGTCGGTGACGATGATCGTCTACGCCTACATCACGCAGATGTCCGTGGGCGCGCTCTTCTCCGCGGGATTCGTCCCGGGGCTGCTGATGGGCGGGCTGCTGCTCGCCGTAAGCTGGCTGCTCGCCGTGCGCCGCGGCTATCCCCGCCGGGAGCGCCGGGCGGGCCTGCGCGAGGTGCTGGAGGCCACCCGCGGGGCGCTGCTGGCGCTGATTATTCCCATCATCATCCTGGGGTCGATCCTGGGCGGCATCGCCACCGTCACCGAATCCGCGGCGGTGGCCGTGGGCTACACCTTCCTGGTCGGGATGTTCGTTCTGCGCACCCTGCGCTGGAGCGACCTCATTCCCGCGGCGGTGAACACGGCCAAGCTGAGCGGCGTGATCTTCCTGCTGCTGGGCACCGCCCATATCTTCGGCTGGTATCTCACCCGGCAGGGGGTGCCGCGGCTGATGTCCGAGCTGGTCTTCGGGATCACCGACAACCCGCTGCTGATGCTGCTGATGGTCAACGTTTTTCTGCTGGTCATCGGGATGTTCATGGATATCCTGCCCGCCGTGCTCATCCTCACCCCGGTGCTGGCACCCGCCGCAGTCGAGGCGGGCATCGACCCGCTCCACTTCGCCCTGGTGATGCTGGTCAATCTGAACATCGGGATGATCACCCCGCCCTTCGGCATGACCCTGCTCACCAGCGCCCGCATCGCCGAGACCTCTTACGACCGCACCATCCTCGCCGTGTGGCCGTTCCTCATCGCCGAGCTGGTCACCCTGCTGCTGATCACCTACATCCCCGTCCTCACCCTCGCCGTCCCCACCTGGTTCGGGTTCCATTGACGGCGTAGCATAGCGAGTTGGCACCGATCTCGGTGCAGGGGCATGCGTTTCCCAGCTTTGGCGGGGGAGCAAGGCCATTCCCCTTGCCCACCGCAGCCATTCCCGGCCGCTAGAACGTGAACACGCCCTTGCCGGTGGTCTGGGTGTCGAAGCGCTTGTAGGCGGCGTCGGCCTGATCGAGGGTGTGGCGGTCGCTGAAGAGGCGGTCCACGTCGATCTTGCGGTCGGCGACGAAACGGGCGCACTCCGCCTGGCCTACGCTGCTGAAGGTCCAGGAGGCGACGATGGTGATCTGCCGGCGGATCATGTCGGCGCTCACGTCCAGTGTGACCGTGCCGCCCTCGCCCACGAAGCCCACAGTGCCCCAGGTGCGGGTGGCCCGCACCGCCGCGGCACGGGCCTCGGCGTTGCCGCTGCAATCGAGGGCCAGGTCGACCCCCTCCCCGTGGGTGAGCTGTTGCAGCGCGGCGACGGGATCGTCGGCGCCCGGGTCGATGACGGCGTCGGCGCCGAAGTCCTTGGCCAGCGCCCGGCGCTCGGCGCCCACGTCCAGGGCGATCACCCGGGCGCCCATGGCCAGGGCCAGCTGGGTGGCGCTCAGGCCCACCGGCCCCTGGCCGAAGATCGCCAGGGTGTCCCGGCCCGACAGCCCGATCCGCCGCAGCGCCCCGAAGGCGGTGCCGGTGCCGCAGGAGATGGCGGCGCCCGTCTCGAAGCTCAACTCCTCGGGCAAGGGCACCAGGGTGCGCGCGGGGGCGAGCATGTGGGGCGCGTGGGCGCCGTGGCCCGTGACGCCGTACACGGTAAACCCCGCCCGGCACAACTGGGACCAGCCCTGCCGGCAGTGATTGCAGACGCCGCAGCCCTTGTAGTGGTGCACCATGACGCGCTGCCCCAAGCGCGCCTGGGATTCCTCCACCCCCTCGCCCACCGCAGCCACCACGCCGCAGGGCTCGTGGCCGGCGATCACCGGGCCCCCGTCGCCGCCCAGCCCCAGGTCGCCGGCGCGCCCGCCCTCCTTGGGCGCGCGGTAGAACATGAGGTCGCTGCCGCACATCCCCGAGGCCTTGATGTCCAGCACCACCTCGCCCGGCCCCGGCGTGGGGTCGGGAAATTCCCGCAACTCCAACTTCCGATCGCCCAGAAACACCACGGCGCGCATCGCTTCACCTCAAGGTCTCGTGTTCAACCCGATTCGCGGGCAGGCGCCCGCGCCTTGCCCCCGAGACTCCGCTACCGCGTTTCGGGGCCGGAGTAAAGCCGGCAGTACCACCTCAGCCGGCGTATTCCCGGGTGGCGCGGTCGTGGTCGGCTTCGAAGTCCAGCTCGGGGCCGAGGGGGACGATGCCGCTGGGATTCAGCCGGGGGCTGTTGCCGTAATAGCCCTGCTTGTAGACGTTGATGCGGACGGTGCTGCCGAAGGCGCCGAACCGGTAGAGGTCGCGGATGTAGTTGGATAGGTTGGGGTAGTCGGCGATGCGGCGCAGGTTGCACTTGAAGTGGCCCACGTAGACGGCGTCGAAGCGCACGAGGGTGGGAAAGAGCCGCACGTCCGCCTCGGTCAGCTGGTTGCCCACCAGGTAGCGGTGGCGCTCCAACTGCTCCTCGATTTCGTCCAGCGCCTCGAAGAGTTGCACGAAGGCCTCGTTGTAGGCCTCCTGACTGCTGGCGAAGCCGCAGCGGTACACCCCGTTGTTGACGTTGCGGTAGACGTAGTCGTTGGCCTCGTCGATCTCCTCCCGCAACGGCTCGGGGTACAGGTCGAGTTCCGAATCGCTGAATTCGCGGAAAGCCCCGTTGAGCATGCGCAGAATTTCGGCGGACTCGTTGTTGACGACCTTGCGCGTCTCGCTGTCCCAAAGGGTGGGAGTGGTGACCCGGCCGGTGAATTCGGGGTCGGAGGCCGTGTAGAAGCGGTGCAGGTGCAGCTTGCCGTTTTCCGGCTCCAGCCCGTCCATGGCGTACCGGTACCACCAGCCCTCGGCGTCGCGCTGGGTCTCCGCGAAGCTGATCCCGATGGCGTGCTGCAGCCCCAGCAGCTTGCGGGCGATCTGTGTGCGGTGGGCCCAGGGACAATTGTGGGCGAGCAGCAGATGGTAGCGCTTCGCCTGGGCGGGGAAGGGGCTCGATCCGTCGGCGGTGACCCAGTCGCGGCAGACCGACTCGGCGCGCCGGAACTCGCCCTTCTCGTTTTGTGCGGCGGAGGCCACGTCATCCTCGCTCCACTTGCCGTTCACCAACAGGCCCATCGCATCCTCCGGTATTCGCGCGCCCTCTCCGAGGACACCACCTTGAATCGGGCGCAACCAGCACCATCATTGCCCCGGACATGCCGGCCAGCCCCTGGGCGCGCCCGGCCGAGTCGCGGATCGAAAATTCGGATCAGCATGACACAGAGCCCTGACAACAGGAAACGAGCCATCGGGAGACCAGCGCGGGCCGGGGCGCCATCTCCCACGGCGCCGAAATCGGGGTGGCCGATCTGGGTGAACCGATCGAGTACCCTAAAGGTGGGCCATTCGTCACTTGAAGGCGCTGACGGCAGCCGGGCAGCAACCGGGCTCGCTCGATCGAGCACGGCCATCGAGAATGACCGATAGATATGGTCGATCTCGTTGTGGACACGCGCGAGTGGCGCTTAGTAGGACGACTCGCCGCATCTCATCGCTACGGTCCTCGAAATATGGGGACCTCCGCACCTAGAAAGCGTTAAATCATTTATTGGTGGTATCTATTTCACCCTGCGGCCAATGACAGGAGTGATAAAGCGACACAAGGTGACGCAATGCATTTCAAATCGTTACGCAAACCTCTACGTCGATGTATGAGGATAAACCGCAGTCGTCTGGGCGGTCTTTGCTGGCTGCTCGCGCTTTCGTTGCTCGTGGGATTGCATGGCTGCGCCGA
>JAPUJL010000007.1 GCA_027296185.1 SAR324 cluster bacterium
CGATGCCGGAGCACACGCGATCGGCAGGGCCACCAGGTCCCACTTCCGCGGCGCCGGCAAGTCCACCACCCCACGAGCGCCTCCATGGCGGCCACCAGGATCGTGCGTCCGCAGCCCTTCGGCCGCCACGGCGATCCCGCGAGGTAATTAAATAATTAGATTCCTCCTATAATTATTTTCACGTATTATTCATATATCCTGCTCCAGGCAGATGAGGACCTACCCGGGCATCCAAGGAGCCTTCCCGTACCAGGGAGGCCCCGCGCAGGGCCTACTCGGGCCCGGCCCGGCCTCCGGGGATGGGCAATCGCCCACCCGGGCAACGGGACTGGCTCCACATCGCCCATTAGGGGCTTCGCCGCGCAGCCGGCGGTGCAAACGCATCGCCCACGGTGGGACCCATGACCGCACGGTCGGGGGTCCACCGCACGGATTGCCGCGGCGGAAGCCTGGTCTGCGGCATTCCTCCAGCGTGAAAGAATACACCTGCCCACGCCGGTGAAAGCCACCTCATGCAACGGGTCCGCGAGCCGGGGTCATGCCAGGACCCCACACGATCTTCTGCCTAGCACCCCTCCCTTGCGGGAGCGGTGCCCGGCGATGGACCGGGGACCTCCCGGCGGCCCGATACCACCCGGACCTGTCGTCCTGCCGACGGTCGCTGACCGTCTGCTCAAGCAAGGCGGGACCTACCCCTGCTTGCCTCAGCAGGCGGACACCTGCACCGATCCCCGGCCACGGCATCGCCGCGGGGCACACGAGGGCCCTTAGGCGAGCCCGACCGGTTCACTGCTTCCCCGCATGCCCACCGCCGGTAGACGGACGGGCAACGAGCGGCATGCCGCGCCGCTTCACGGGTTGCACTACCTCATCCTCGGGCGCGGCAGCGCCTTCCAGTGCACTCATCCGGCCAGGTTGTGCCGAGGCTCCCGCACTGCCGCGCGAGGTCTGCCCCACTGGGACACACCGCGCCTGGCGAAGGCGGGGCCCGGCCTGGCCCTGGGCCTTCCTTGGCCCGCCATCTGCCGTGCCGACCGGGTCCTCCCATGACCCTATGCCTGAGCACGCACCCTGCAGCGGCTTGCTCCGCCCGGCGGAGATCCGCAGGCGTCTGGGTATGCCGGCCCCCCGGCGTATACGGGGACCCAAATCCCCACCCCACGGGGTGAGACCGGGCCCTAGCAGGCACCCGCCGGGGAAACCTCCCCGACGACCGGTCCGCACCCGCGGTATGGTGGCGTGGATCGCCCCACAGCCGGGGTTGCGACTCACCGCGACGGGTCCTCGGGAGGGGTGCCGGGCAACCAAGGCGCTCCCTGGGGGCGTCTGCGTCCTCACGGAGGCAGACCCCCGGGGCACGCCCGGTGCCACACCCGTCCATGGCCTCCATGGCCGCGGACCTGTCGTGCTCTTGCGGTCTTCCGATGACCGTCTGTTCAAACAAGCCGCATCCGATCACGCCTTGCTTCAACAGGCGGGCATCCCGCCCTGCCTGGCGCGCAGCCAAGGTTCCCTCGAGACGGTGCCCAGTGGGCCGTGACCGTTACGTGGCCGCAACCCTCGTCCGTCACCCAGCGCCGGATCGTCGACGCCTCGCCTCCACTCCCGGCGAGGTGCGCGGCGGTGCCGGCGCCGTGCTGCGGGCGCCCGTCATCCCATCGCGGCCACCTGGCGCTGCATGAGCGACCGCAGCTGACGGGCCATCCGTTCGGCCTGTTCCGCCGTTACCCGCTCGTCCATCCGGGGCGCTTCCCGGTGCGGATGACCCTTTCTCAGGCATGCCAGGGCCTGATTCTGATAACGCTTGATCCAGCCCTGCAGCCGCTCGTTCCAGTCGTCCAGCTCGAGTGAGACGGCGAGCAGCAGGTGGAGCGAATCCCGCAGCTCCTCCCAGCCGCCGAAGCGCACATCGGACAGCGAATCGTAGCCGCTGGCCGTGTCCATCCATCGGCCCAACTGGTGCGTATACAGCGAGGGCAGGACAATGCGCACGGGCATTGCGCCGATCCCTTCGTTATCCTGAAAGGAGAGGCCGTTCTGGACGACATAGCACCGTCCGCCGCTCTCGCCCTGCAACCCTCCGCCGTTCCACACCACCGCCAACTCGGAGGTGTGGGCACTGTCCAGGTATCCGATCAGCATGCGTCCGATACCAAACGCCGGCTCGCCGCCCAGGGTGCCCTGGATGTCCCGGCCCCTGCGGCTCCACTCGACCTTGCCGGGCCGCTTGGACAGCAAGGGGGTCAATGCGCTGCACGCCTTGAACTTGTACTGGGCGCCATATTGGCTGTGCCGCACGATCAGCCTCCGTTGTCCGGTCATCCCGATTTCCAGGTCCAAGCCAGCCGCACGGCTCTCCGTCCGGATGGCGGCGAGCAGGGACGCGACCGTTTCCTTCGGCCCCAGCCGATAGCGGATAAAATGCTCGCCCTCCGCCAGGAAAATTTCTTTCTCTTCCCGAACCCAGTCCTCATCCAGGCTGATCCCGCCCAGTATGAAGGCGCGCGTGGGCAGCAGATCAATGGAAACGGGATATCCTTCCGGCGGCGAGGAGCGAGTGTTGGGCCCGCCCCGGATGAAATCCACCCCCAGGCCCACGCCGACGACACCGGATTGGCCGTCCAGCAGGCCCCGCCCGTGAAAGCGGCATTGCCGCACGATCTCGTCCATCTGGCCCAGCCGCAGCCGCACCTGCGGCGCGATGCCCTCGGGTGGGCCGCGGCTTTTGTCGCCTTTGTGCCAGGTGTCGTTAACGACTACCAAGGCGTCACCGTGCAATTGATCGATCCCATTGAGGCCTTCCAGCGCTCGTTGAAGCAGGGAGACCATGGTCTCCAGGTTCTTCAACGCCTGGTCGGTACTGAGCCGTCCGGATTCCAACCGCAGCCAGCCCGCCGGCCTCGGTACCCGGACCGGCCGCCGCGCGGATAGAGCCGCCTGCCACAAGGCCGGATCGGGATCGTCATCCGCTGGGCTTCGCGGCAACGTATCCATCGGTTTCATGCCACACCTCTCGCTCGAGGATTGATGGCTTGCAAATTGCTTCACCGGTGCCTGGGTTGATTCGCAAAGACCGACCCTGCAAAGCACCGGTTGATGTCACTACCGGTCTTATCTTCTTTGGGGTGCGGGTGGCCTCTCCCACCCGCATTCCTCTCGCGCCATCGCACATCGCTGCACGGGCAGCCCGGCGGGCCGCCCGCCCGAAGCCGGGCCAGCCGCAGCCTGCCCGCCCGCGGCGCAGATCGCCTTCATTCAATCGTCACGGTCCTCCACCCTGCGCGGCCAATGGCGGCGCCCCACGCACAGCACGGGACACCCGTGTCGAATGCCTCTCACCTGGCCACGCGACGGCGTGGACCGTCGCACATCGTCGTAACCGAGCCACTCTCCTCTTCCGGCAACCGGCCACACCCGGCACGGCCACCGGTCTTCCCGCCGGGGAACCCGTCGCTGCCTGCCGCCGGCCCTTGGCGGGCGGGGGATGGCGCGGCACCTGCCAGAAGCACCTGCCATCCCCGCGCTAGCCCACGCTCCCCACCGGGGTGGGAAGCGCGTTAATCAGGAACCTGCTCG
>JAPUJL010000070.1 GCA_027296185.1 SAR324 cluster bacterium
CCCGGCCGTGCGCCCCCCGGGCGATGTCGGGCCGAACCCCATTCGAGGCAAAGCGGAATTGTGGTAGGAGGATATCCCCCCGCGGTAATCGACGTTACCGGTAAGGCCCGCCCAAGCGCCGAAATCCCCCCGGAGCGAAGCGCCCGCACGGATGCCCTGCCTTCGGTCGAGGAGTTGCTCGGCTTGCCCTTCCTGCTGGAACGGCTCGAGGCGAACTCAACGCAAGTCCAAATGTGGGCGGCGTTCCATCTCGTGGACCGCTGGCAGGACGAGACGGAGCAGTTCGTCGAGCGCATGTGGCATTCGACCGTCCCGGAGATCCGCGAGTCGGCGGTCAACCTGATCGGCAAGCATCGCATCGAACGCTACGGTTTTCCGCTGCTCAGGCTGCTCACCTCCAACGAATACGGCCTCCGCGTCGCCGCGGGCCTGGCGCTGGGCAAGCTGCAATACGAGCCGGCGCTGAAGCCCCTGACCGCCTGGTTCGAGACGGTCTCCGCACATCGTAACCTCAAGATGCACGAGTACGAGGCGGCGGCGGAGAGCCTGCTGCTGCACGACCGCAGGCGCCATTGGCATGTCCTCTACGAACGGCTGGAGCAAAGCCAGCAGAATCACTCGGTCTTCGCCGCGCTCTTCCGCCTGCTGTGCCGCTATGCGGACGAGCCGGGCGAGTTCGAGCGGCTGGGCGCGGTTTACGGGCAGCCCCGCGAGGTGTTCCACGACGTTCACCTGGCGCAGTACCTGGTGGATACGATCGGCCGCGCCAACGTGAGCCGTTACCTGCAGTCGAGGCTGAACGGGGGTTATCCGCTGCCGGCGATCTACCTGGAATGCCTGCGGCTGCTGGGCCACGAGGAGTTGGATCCCCAGGTTCAGCAACTGATCGAGGCCATGGATGGCTGCACCGCCACTTCCGGCGGGTTGGGGAAATTCTTCACCATCGCCGCCTCGCTCAACGAGCGGTTGGCCCCGAACGCGGCCGAGGGGGCGCGGATGCGCGGCTTTCTCGAGGGCTGCATGACCTGGTTGCCCCGCTGGGAGGAGGCGATCCTCAAGGTACGCGAAATCGAATACCACCTGTTGGTGTCGCTCCCGCTAGTGCTGATGCTGGAGTCGGCGGAACGGGAGTGCCTGGCCCGGCCGGAGGAGGAAGCCCTGCGGATTAGCCGCATCTACCAATCGCCACTGTTGTCCAGTGGCTTCATGCGCCAGATCCTAACCCTGCTCTCCGACCGCGGGTATCCCAAGGAGCAGACTGCGCTGGGCAAGACGATGGTGGCGGGGTGGCTGTGGGACGAGGAGAAGGACACCCTGTGGAAGCTGTTTACGGATCAACTGAAGGGGGTGGATTACCCCTTCGAGCAGACGATCCCCCAGCCCTGGGGCTATGGCATCCCGACGCTGTTGGATCGCCTGGTGCAGGCGCTTTCCGAGCGGCTGGGGGTGTATCTGCAGGCGGGGCGCGCCCAGGCGGTGGATTACGCCCTGGAGGTGTTCCGCCATCAGGGGTCGCCGGGTTCGGTGGATTTGATTCTGGAGCGGTTCGACGATCTGCTCAACCACCACTATCCGCAATTCATCGAGGTGATGACCCACCTGCCGGATCACCGGTTTCTGGTGCCCCTGCTCAACCATTACCGGGACGACGAGTACGACCTGGAGCGGCTGATCCGCTTCATCTGCGACGTACACGAGATGCCCTACCCCGAAGCCGTGGCCCAAGCGGAGAGCCAGAAATCCGTCCAACGGTCGCCGACCACGGTGCGGTTGCTCTGCCCGGATTGCGAGACCGCCTTCCAGTATCCGTGCCTGGAGCTGTACGTGAACGAGGAGTGCATCGAGCAGCGCCAGGTACCCGTGACCGGCGATCTATGGACCCCGCAACGATTCCGCTGCAAGAACTGCGGTCACGAGGTCCCCTTCGCCCCCGACGAGCATTATCTCCAGGACCTCTACGCCGAGTTGCTCGCGGCGCGGATCGTTCATCCCGCCCAACGGGAGGAGTTGGGGTTCAACCGCATCCAGACGGTTTCCTTTCCCATCTGGGAGGGAAAGCCCCTCAACCCGGCGAAGTTTCTCGCCCTGGAGCGCGAGGTGCTGGAGGGTGAGCTGGAAGCCGAGCAGGAGGCGGCCTACCTGTTCGAGCTCGGCCGCTTCTACGTGGAGATCGGGCAATGGGAGCCCGCCAAGCACGCCATGCAGCGGATTCTGGCCGGCGCGGTGAAATTTCCCAAGGCGCTCTACTATCTGGGGGTGATCGCCTTTCAGGAGCGGAACATCTACGAGGCGCGGGTCTATTTTTCCCGCCTCATCGATTCCTGCGGGCGGGAGGAGTTCGAGCGTGACCTGGACAACCCCGTGGACATGGCCCACCATTACCTCAAATTGCTCGACAAACGTGAGTTCAAGCGCTCGCACTTCCAGCTCATTACCACCTAGCGCCCCCGGCACTGCGGGGAGCCCTGCAACAATGGCAGGCCCAATGCCCGGGACGGTGCCCGGGACTGGGCCCAGGACCGGGCCCCGCGCGATGCTTTCCCGCCCCGCCGGGTGGTGCCAACCCCGTTGACCGTCATGACCGCCGCCCCACCCGCCTCGGTCTACCTGGACTACAACGCCACCGCCCCGATGCTTCCGGTCGTCTGGGAGCGGATGGCGGCGGCCGCCCGGCATATTCCGGGCAATGCCTCGAGCCCCCACGGCTTCGGCCAGGAGGCGCGGGCGCTCCTGGAGGAGCGGCGGGTCCAGCTGGCGGGCGCCCTGGGGTTCGGGGCGCGGGAGATCGTTTTCAACAGCGGTGGCAGCGAGGCCAACAACACCGTGCTCCGCGGGCTCGCCGAGTTGCCCCGGCCCGTGCATCTGGTCACGTCGCCCATCGAGCACCCCTCGGTGTTGAGGTGTGCCGAGTGGCTGGAGCGTCAGGGGGTCGCGGTGAGTTATCTGCCGGTCGACGGGGAGGGCCGCGTCGTCCCCGAGGCGGTTGGCGAATTGGTAAAGCCCGAGACGCGGGTGCTATCGGTGATGGCGGCGAACAACGAGACTGGCGTGGTGCAGCCCCTGGAGGCCCTGGGGCGGATCGTGAGCGGTCTCGACCGCGAGACGCCGATCCTTTTGCATACCGATGCGGTGCAGGCCTTTGGGCGCATTCCGCTGCACGTGGCCGACTGGGGCTTCGCTGCGGCGACCGTCACCGCCCACAAGCTGGGCGGGCCCAAGGGCATCGGTGCCCTGGCCTGCCGCGGCAGCCACGAGCTGCTCCCCCTCGTCCTCGGCGGGGGGCAGGAGCGGGGCAAGCGTGCGGGAACGGAAAGCATCTTGCTTGTCGAAGGGTTTCTGGCCGCGGTGGAGTGGGTCTGGGGCCACACGGACGAGCTCGTTGCCCGGTTGACCGGGTTTCGGAACCGCCTCGCGGAACTGGCCGCCGGCATCGATGGCTTCTTCCTCAACGGCGCGGGGGCGGAACGGCTCCCCAACACCCTCAACCTGGGATTCGAGGGAGTCTCCGCCGAAAGCCTGGTGGCCGCGCTCGATCTGGAGGGCATCGCCGTTTCCAGCGGCTCGGCTTGCTCCTCGGGCGCCATCGAGCCAAGCCACGTGCTCCAGGCGATGAGTTTGCCCCCGGAGCGCGTGGCGGCCTCGGTGCGCATCAGCATGGGGCACGGCACCACCGTGGAGGACGTCGAGCGTTGCGCCGAGGCGCTGCGGAAGCAGGTGGCCCGGATTCGCGGCCTGGGCTCCACGGGGAAGCGCCCCGCTTGAGCCGGTCCCGGGTGTGATAGAATGAGTGCACGGATGCACAAGGAGGTGGACGGATGATGCGACGAATGGGCATCGGGGGTTGGCGGCGGGGCGGATTCGGTGCGTTCTTGCCGCTGTGTCTGCTGGCGGCCGTGTTGTTGTGCGGCGGAAGTCCTGCCGCGCTCGGACAGGAGTTGAGCCAAGAGGGCTTCTACGATATCGACGAGCTCGAGCGGCTGATCGAGGTGGCGCGGGAATCGGGCTTCACCCAGGGGGATATCGAGAAGATCACCATCCAGGACGAGGGGCGCGAAATCAATGCCTGGGAATTTCTCCAGAAGATGAAGCGCATGCGGGCTCTGGAAAGGGAGAAGGCTCGCGCGCAGAGCACGAAGATTTACCTCACCATCCAGGGAATTCTGGCGGATCTCGCCGCGGACAAGAAGGACGATCTCAGCACCTTGCGGGACGAATCCATCTATCGGGAATAGGGGCCGGCGCGCCGCCCGGGCCTCGGGCGCACCCCTTTCCCTAGCCGGACTTCACTGCTCGATTCTTCCCGCTTCGCCGCCCCGAGCCGTCCGTGGCTGCGGCAGACCGCCTCCTCCGAGGGACCTCGAGCCAGGGCTGTCCGTCTCGCGCCTGGTCCGGGAGCGGTCCGCGAGCGGCCCGGCAGCGAATCGGTATCCGGACGAGTGGGGGCACTTCGCGCCGTTTCCAAATTTGATGCTTTGCTGAAAATCGCTCCAGACCCTACCAATCGGGGGATTCGAACGTTAAACGATACGGATGCCCGAGAGGCGACCGGTTGACCGCCAGTCCCTGGATGGCCAGAAAAATGCAAGCTACGGTTAATAGTGCATTCATTGA
>JAPUJL010000071.1 GCA_027296185.1 SAR324 cluster bacterium
CGACACCGGCCGCCGGAAACGCCCGCCGTGTGGGCCTGCGCCCGGCATGCGACCCCGCATAGCGGGGGGCGCTCATCCATCGCGGGGAGGGATATGCGCACCCGATTCACATTGCCGTTGCGATCCACGGAGCGAAATGAAACTTTGTGGGTTGACGAGTGAATGGGGCCGCGGCCCATCGCGGCCGGCCCCGGGGTGCTTCCGATGAATCCAGTCTTCGACGCGCTGCGCAACTGGGATTTTCCCGTGTTGGTGGTGGACCAACACGGCGCGATCCACTGTGTGTCCAAGTCCGTCGAGGGGCTGATTCCCGACTTCCACGATCTACAGATGGGAAACCTGCCCGCGCTGCTGGAGATTGCCCCGGGGGAGTTTCCCGCGTGGCTCGCGGAAACCCGCTCCGGCCGCAACGTGCGGCTGCGCTTCGCGGAGGGGACGCTGTCGCCGCAACTGGTGATCAAGACCAGCCCCTTGGATGCGGGGGAAGCGCTCTCCGGGATGTGGCTGGTCAACTTCCACTTTCCCGACAGCCCGGAGCGCAGGCGCTCGGAACGGGAAATCCTGATACGCATCGGGTCGATCCCGATCTCGGAACTGATGCAGGAGGCGGTGCCCCTGACCCCCGAGGAGCCGGAGCGCTGCCCGATCACCGGCGACGTGATCGACATGATCGTGAGCTACGTGGGAGCCAAGTGCGCGCTCGTGTTTCACGACAAAAACAATCCGGCGCCCGAAGTGTTCGGCGCGGCAGGTTTTTCGCCGGAAGAGCTCGTCCCCCTGCTCGAGTATTTGGGAGAGCGCGAGACCGGCCGCCGACTTCGCTCCGGCGTGATCGGGGAGGCGTCGCGTAGCGGTCTCGTGTTTTCGGATCAGGAGGCCGCGCCCCACTACCCGGAAATCGCCGAGCTATTGCGGCGGTTCACCTTCGAGTGTCACGAGGTCTGGATCGACGGCATCGGGGGCTACGGTGCGGCGGTCAGCTTCTTCACCGATGCGGCGGACGCCGCCATGCGGCAGTTTTCCACCGATGCTTTCGTCCGCCTGGGACGGCACCTGGAAACCGCCACCTTCAGCCGCGGCCTGTACTCGGCCTACCGCGAACTGCAGGAGGCCCAGGAGCGGATCATCCAGACCGGAAAGATGGCCGCGCTGGGGGAGATCGCCACCGGCGTGGCTCACGAGCTGCGGCAGCCCGTGACGGCGATCAATAATTTTATCTCGAACATTTTCAACCATATCGAAGAAAAGCGGTTCGAACGGGTGGCGGAGCGGCTGCCCGACTACCGAGAGCGCAGCAACCGCAACATCGACCGGCTGATGGGGATCATCGACCATCTGCGGACGTTCGCCCGCAACGACGCGGTGGAATTCGTTTCCACCGACCTGTATGCCTTCTTCGACGAGATTCACAAAACTTTTTTCCACAATCAGCTCCTGCAGCGCGAGATCGATTTGGAATGGGCACTGGCGGCGGAACTGCCCAAGGTGGAAATGGACCCCCGGCGGATCGAGCAGGTGATTCTGAACCTGGTGTCCAACGCCCAGGACGCCCTGGAAGACATGGCGAACCCCCGCATCACCCTGGGCGCCGACTTGGTGGAGGAGCGCGTCCGGCTCTACGTTCGGGACAACGGGTGCGGCATTCCGGAGAATATCCGGCACAAGATCCTCGATCCCTTCTTTTCCACCAAGCCGGTGGGGAAGGGCACGGGCATCGGGCTTTCGATTTCCCACGGAATCGTCCAAGGTCACAATGGTGAAATCGTGGTGGAAAACAACGAGAACGGCGGCGCGACCTTCTCTGTGTTTCTGCCAGTGAAGCAGAATGGGCCTTCCGGGCCGCATCCCGAGCGCGTGGCCGACTGGGATGGCACCGGCTAGCCCGCCGAACGGCGCGCTCGGAGCGAATTCGCGCTTGGCGGTGCCGGAATCTCCGGGGCACCCTGAGGCCTCGTAACCGAAACCGATTATGAGATCCGTACCCGTCCTATTCGTAGACGACGAGGAAGACATCCGATTCAGCTTCGTGGACCGCTTCGAGGACAAGTTCGAGGTCCATGTCGCGGAGAACGGTGCCGAGGCGCTGCGGGTGCTCGAGAGCCACCCGGAAATCGGCGTGGTGGTCACGGACATCCGCATGCCCGTGATGTCGGGCCTGGAGCTCATCGAGAAGACCAAGGCGCTCAGCCACGACATCGGATTCATCGTGGTCAGCGGCCACGCCGCCGCCGAGGACGTCATCGAGGCGCTGCGGGCCGGGGCGCGCAATTTCCTCCGCAAGCCCTACTCCTTCGAGGAGTTGGAGGAATCCATCCTCACCGAGGTGAAGCACTTCCGGGCCTTCCGGGAAAACCGTCAGCGGCAGGAACGGGAGGAGGCGCTGGAAGACTTCATCACCTCCATCGACAGCGTCGCCTACACGATCCCCAACGACATCGCCTGGATCAATCCGTTGGCCTTCCGGCTGGTGGGATACATGAACGCCGTGTCCTTCTGCGGAGAGGAGGGCCGGCTCAACGTGGCGCTGGGCCTGATCGAGATGATCACCAACGCCATCGAGCACGGAAACCTGGGCATTACCAGCGACGAGAAGATCGCCCTCAAGGGGGAGGGCGAGGAGGTCTACTACCGCGAGCTCAGCCGCCGGGCGGGCGAGGAGCCTTACAAATCGCGGCAAGTGAAGGTGGTATTCACCCTCGGTCACGACCGGGCCAGCTTCCGCATCGAGGACGAGGGCGACGGATTCGACACGGCGTGCCTGCCCGACCCCACCGATCCCGAGATGCTCTTCGCCCTCAGCGGGCGGGGAATCCTGCTGACGCGCACCTTCCTGGACGACGTCATCTACAACGACAAGGGCAATGCGGTGACCCTGATCAAGTACCGCGAGCCCGCCGAAACCTGATCCCGTCCGGGGACTCGACCGACAGCCACATC
>JAPUJL010000072.1 GCA_027296185.1 SAR324 cluster bacterium
ACAGTGCGGGAGCGGGATTCCATGGAGCAGGAGCGGCTGCCCATCGAGGGGCTGGGCGCCTACCTGCAGGAGAAGCTCCGGGCGGCCCGAACCCAGGCCAAGCCCCTGGCCGAACCCGCTCAGGCGGCGGGTTAGGGCGCCTGACGCCGCGCGGGGGATCGGTCATAGACCCAGCACCCCGGCTCCAGGAGGAGCCGGGCGGCCGCAACCACCGTTAGCCACGCAAGGATGCGCTCAATGGCCGGTGCGCTGAACGCACTCGCTCTCGATTCCCTCAATGCACACCAGCGGGAGGCGGTGACCCTCACCGAGGGTCCCCTGCTCGTCCTCGCCGGTGCGGGCAGCGGCAAGACCCGCGTCGTCACCACCCGCATCGCCTACCTGATCCTCGCCAGGCGCGTGCCGCCGGGCGAGGTGCTCGCCATGACCTTCACCAACAAGGCGGCCCGGGAGATGGGCGGGCGCGTGGCATCCATGGTGAAGGGCGGCAGGGAGCGCCCTTCGATCGGTACGTTCCATTCCTTCGGGGTGCGGTTCCTGCGGCGGCACATCGAGCTGCTGGGCTACGGCCCCGATTTCTCCATCTACGACGAGCACGATCAGCTGCAGGTGGTGCGGGAGGTGCTGGGCGAGATGGACGCCCAGACCTGGTACACCGACAAGAGCGCCCTGTACGCCCTCCAGCGGGCGAAGAGCGGGGGGCTCGGCCCCCAGGAGCTGCTGCAACTGCAGGATTCCCCCAGCGACGTGCTGCTGGGCGCGGTCTACCGGGAGTATCAGCGTATCCTGCGGGAGATGAACGCGGTGGACTTCGAGGATCTGCTGCAGTTGCCCATGCGGGTCTGCCGCGACCATCCGGAAGCGGCGGGGCGTTACTTCGAACGCTTCCGGTACGTCCTGGTGGACGAGTACCAGGATACCAACAAAACTCAGCACGACCTGCTGCGCCACGTGACGGCGCCTCACGGCAACGTCTGCGCCGTGGGGGACGACGACCAGTCGATCTATGCCTGGCGCGGCGCCGACCCGGGCAACATCCTGAATTTCGAGGAGGACTTCCCCGGCACCCGGGTGATCCGCCTGGAGCGAAACTACCGCTCCACCGACACCATCCTCAGCGCCGCCAACCAACTGATCGCCCACAACCCCGAGCGCAAGGGCAAGACCCTCCACGGCATCCGCGGGCCGGGCAAGCCCCTGGAGTGGATCGAGGGCGACGACGAGCGGGACGAGTTGGAGAAGGTGGTCACCCACCTCAAGCTGAACAAGCTGCGCGCGGGCACGTCCCTTTCCAGCGTGGCGATTCTCTACCGCTCCAACTTCCAGTCCCGGGGCATCGAAGAGGTATTGCGCGAGGAGGCGATTCCCTACCTGCTGGTGGGCGGCACCCGCTTCTACGACCGGCGGGAGATCAAGGACGCCGTGGCCTATCTGCGGCTGGTGCACAACCCCAACGACGAGGTGAGCCTGAACCGGGTGATCAACTTCCCCGGCCGCGGGATCGGCCGCACCACCCGCGCCCGGCTGTTGGAAATCGCCCGGCGGGAGAGCCAGCCCTGCATGGCCGTCATGCGGCGGGCACGGGGCTACCGCGAGTTCACCGGCCCCGCCGCGCAATCCCTGGAATCCCTGGCGGCCCTTCTGGACCGCTATCGGGCGCGGTTCGAGCGGGAGCCCCTGGGCGAGGCCTTCCGGGCGCTACTGTCCGAGCTGGGGATTCACCGGGCGGTGGAGAAGGAGAAGTCGGACCCCAAGGCCAAGGAGACCGCCGTGGCCCTGGTCCACGAGCTGGAGCAGGCCACCGACCTCTATGCCCGCCGCCATCCCCAGGCCCGGCTGAAGGCCTACCTGGAGCGCATCGCGCTGTACACCATGCCCGAGGAGCCCGACGGCCGCGGCGGCCAGCCTATGGTGCGGCTGATGACCGTCCACAGCGCCAAGGGGCTGGAATTTCCCCACGTCTACGTGATCGGCATGGCGGAAGACGTGTTCCCCCACCGCCGCTCCCTGGAGGAGGGGGGCGAAGCGGAGGAGCGGCGGCTGGCCTATGTGGCCATCACCCGCGCCGAGAAACAGCTCGTATTCTCCATGGGCAAGGAGCGCCGCCGGTTGCGGGAGGTGATTCCCCAGCGCCCCTCCCGCTTCGTGCTGGAGATCGATCCGGCCCTGTTCGACGGCGTTCCTCCCGTCGCCGGAGACGCCGCGGCCTACCGTCCGATCCAGGAACAAAAAAAAGCCGCCGCCCGCAGCCGCTTCTTCGACCAGCTACGCAAGCTACAGGCAGGGGGGTGAGGGGAGGGGCTATCCCTCCCTCACCGCGGGGGCCACGTTCCATCCACCGCCACGTCGAGGAGGTAGGGGCCGCCGCTCTTGAAGGCGGCGCGGATGGCGGCACCGAGCTTGTCGGGATCCTCGATGCGCTTGGCGGGGACGCCGAAGCCCTTGGCCAGGTGAACGTAGTCCAGGGTGGGTTCGGTGAGGTCCATGTGCGGGTAGGGCCGCTCACCGCCCAGGCCGAAGTCGCTGCGGAAGCGGTCCATGTTGATTTTGAGGATGCGGTAGGTGCGGTTGTTCAGGATCACGAACACCACCGGCAGGCCGTGGTGGGCCGCGGTCCAGAGGGCCTGGATGCTGTAGAGGGACGAGCCGTCGCCGGAGACCGCCACCACGCGGCGGTCCGGGTGGGCCAGCTGGAACCCCAGCGCCCCCGGCAGGGCTTGGCCGATCCCGCCTCCGCGGGAGCCGTAGTAGTCGCCGGGCCGATCGAGGCGCAGGGTGCGCATCAGGTCGGTGTTGGCGGTGATCGCCTCGCTCACCACCACGGCGCCGTCGGGCAGGGCGCCTTTCAGCTCGTGCATCACCCGCGCGGTGGACATGGGGCGCTTGCCCCAGCCCTTCTGCAAGCGCGTTTTCAGCCGCTCCCGATCCTGTTTTTTCAGGCCGGCGAGCTTTTCGTGCCGCGCCTGGACGGTGGCGTGAAAGCCCGCCGGTGCGGAGACGAGCAGCTCGTCGTGGAGTGCTTCCAGCGCGGCCTTGGGATCGGCGGTCATGCCGATGCGCACGGAAAGGTTGCGGGCCATGGGCTCCGGCGCCACGTCGATCTGAATCAGCGCGGCGTCCTCCGGGCTGGGCGATTGAGTGGTGTGGAAGATCTCCTTGAAGAAATCGCCGCCCACCAGCAATACCGCGTCGGCCGGACCCAGCATCTGGCGCACCCGCGCCGCATCGCCGGGCATTTCGCCCCGGTATTGAGAGTGGGTCATGGGAAAGTTCACCGCCGCGGGCAGCACGGTGTTCCAGACCGGCGCGCCCAAAAGCTCGGCCACGGCCACCAGGGGGCCCTGGGCCCGCGAGCGGAACACCCCCTCGCCGCACACGATGGCCGGATGGCGCGCCTCCAGCAGGATCGCCGCCGCCTCCTCCACCGCCTCCGGGTCGGGACGGGTGCGGGCGAAGACGTGGGGGCGCTCCATCACCGGCGCGGACGTCGTTTCCTCCATCACGTTCAGCGGGAGCGACAGAAAGACCGGCCCGCGCGGCGCCTCCAGGGCGGTCTTGAGGCAGCGGTGCATGAGCAACGGCAACTCGTCCGCGTGCTCGGCCTGGACGCTCAGCTTGACCAGGGGCGCGGCCATGGCCACCAGGTCGTGGGCCAGCAGCGGATCGTGC
>JAPUJL010000073.1 GCA_027296185.1 SAR324 cluster bacterium
CAGGCGGCGCATGAGGCCCTGCACCTCTTCCGGATCGAGCTTCTCGGTCATGGCCGTGAAGCCAGAGAGATCGGAGAACAGGACGGTGGCCTGGCGGCGCTCGCCGGAGGGAGCCGGGGTCGGTTCCTCGGGTGCAGGTTCCGATGGCGCTGCATCCTGGGAGAGGCCATGGCCGCACGCTCCGCAGAACTGGGCGGTCGGCGAGATCGCCTCTCCACATTGCGGACAGCGGCGCTCCAGCGTTGCGCCGCAGTGCTCGCAGAAGCGGTTGCTATCGGGGTTGGAGCCTTGGCACTTCGCGCAGATCATGGCGTCCATTGGAGATCGTGGCGCGGCGAAACTTTCTCCGGGGAATAACGCTGTAAATTGGCCTAATGGCCTGGCTTGTCAAGGTAAATTGACCGAAAGATTCGGCTTCCGGGCCAGCCTCTCTACGCGAAGTCGATGCGGGGGTCGACGACGATGTAGAGGAAGTCGGAGATGAGGTTGCCGAGGATGAGGATCAGGCTGAGGATGGTCAGTAGCCCGAGGATGACCGGGTAATCGCGGGCGAGGAGGGACTGGTAGAACAGCAGCCCCATGCCGTCCAAGGAGAAGATCTGCTCGATGAACAGGTTGCCCGCGAAGAAGATGGAAAGGAACCCCCCCAGCCCGGTGGCGATGGGGATCAGCGCGTTGCGCAGGACGTGGCGGTAGAACACCACCTTCTCCGGCAGCCCCTTGGCCCGGGCCGTGACCACGTAGGCCTTGCCGATTTCGTCCAGGATGGAGTTCTTCATCAGCAGGGTGAGGGTGGCGAAGTTGCCGATCAGGTAGCAGATCAGCGGCAGCACGAAGTGGTGGATGCGGTCGCCCACTTTCTCCACCGGGGACATCATCTCGTAGAGGTCGGAGGTGGTGCCGGAGATGGGGAACCAGCCCAGGAAGCTGCCGCCGCCGAACACCACGATCAGCAGGATCCCCAGCATGATCGGCGAGATGGAGTAGCCGACGAAGACCACCACCGATGTGCCGGTATCGAAGGAGCTGCCGTCGTAGACCGCCTTGAGGATGCCCAGGGGCACGCAGACCAGGTAGGTGAGGAAGAAGGAGATGATGCCGAACTGCAGAGAGACCGGGAACTTGCTCACGATCACCTCGATCACCGGCTCCTCGTACACGAACGATTTGCCGAAGTCGAAGCGCGCCAGGTTGCCCAGCCAGATCCCGTAGCGCACCAGCAGGGGCTTGTCGAAGCCGTACTGGCGGCGCAGCTCCTCGATGATCTGCTGGCTCACCCCCTCGTGGGTCATGCTCGAGATGCCCCCTGCCCCGCCGCCCGCGGCGGCGCCGAAGCGGATTTCCTGGAGCATCTGGTCGATGGGGCCCCCCGGCGCCAGGTTGATGACGACGAACACCACCAGCGTGATCCCCAGGAAGGTGGGGAGCATAATCAGGATGCGCCGAAGAAAGTACTCCGTCATGGCCTCAGGGAGTGCTCAGTGCCGAGGGGCTGCGGTTACATCCCTACAACTCGCTGACCCACCAGTAGCTGGTGCCCAGGTCGTAGTTGTACCAGGCCTTCACCATGCCGAACTTGGAGTTGAAGCCGATCAGGGTGTGGCTGGTTTCCACCAGGAACGTGTAGGGCTGATCGTCGAAGATCAACTGGTGCACCCGGCGGAACAGCTCGATCCGCTCTTCGTCGGGGATGGTCTTGACCCCGGCGTCGATCAGCTTGTCCACCTCCGGGTTCCGGTAGCGCACCAGGTTCAGTCCGCCGGCCATGGCGTTCTTGGAATGCCACAGGGCGGTGGGGTCGGGGAACTGCCCGCGGGACCAGCCCAGCATCACGGCGTCGTACTTCAGCTCGTCGATGAGCTGGAGCAGGCTGGTCCAATCGACCGGCTTGATCTCCAGCACCACCCCCGCCTTGCGCATGTTCTCCTTGGTCAGGGTCAGCACCTTCAGCCCCACCTCCGAGGCGTCGGCCAGCATCACGGTGAACCGGAAGGGGCGGCCGTCCTTGTCCACGATTTGGTCGTCGTCCGTGTCGCGCCAGCCGGCCTCTTCCAGCAGTCCGATGGCCTTGGGGATGGAAAACTCGATGGCCTCGACCTTGGCCGAGGAATAGCGCGAGTTGACCTCGAAGGGCCCCACCGCCTTGTCCCGCAGGCCGTGGAAGAATTTGTCGATGATCTCGTCCCGGTCGAACAGGTGGCTCATGGCCCGCCGCACCCGTTTGTCGCCGAAGTAGGGCGACTCCGGGTTGTACCCCACGTAGCTGTAAGAGCGCGGGGCCCGGTTCTGCACGTCCAGCTTGATCAAGCGGGCGCCGGAATCGATCCCCTCGCCGAACTCCTCGCCGGAGGTTTCCTTGACCCACTGCTCGGGAGTGAGCCCCAGGAATTCCAGGTCGCCTTTCTTGAAGGACTCCAGCGCCACCTTGTCGGTGGGAATCACCTTGAACAGGAGCAGCTCCTGGTTGTGCCGGCCCAGGTTCTGGGGCAGCCCGGCGCCCCAGTACGCCCCGTGCCGCCGCAAGGAAATCGAGTTGCCCTTCTTCCACTCGGAGAAGCGGTAGGGGCCGCTGCCCATGGGCTCCTTGGCCAGCACCGTCTCGTTGGGATCGTCCGGGTCGAAGCCGTGCTTGGGCAAGATGCGCAGGCTCGCCACGTTGATGAAGTTGTGAAAATGGTCGTTCTTCACGGTGAAGCGCACGGTGCGTGGATCGACCACTTCCGCCTTCTCCACGTTGCCGTAATAGGACATCCACTTGGCGCGGTATTTCAGCTTCTCGTGGAACAGCACGTCGAAGGAGAACTTCACGTCCTCCGCGGTAACCGGCTTGCCGTCCTGCCAGCGGGCCTCCGGGTCGATGTAAAACGTGAACACCTTGTTGTCCGCCGAGATTTCCCAGCGCTTGGCGATCACGGGCAGGTGTTCCAGGGTGTCCACGTCGAGGGTGGTGAGGTCCTCGTAGATCAGGCCGAGAATTTGGTTGCCGTACACGTCGGTGGCGTTGATCGGGTGCAGGGTATGCGGCTGCACGCCGAAGTGGCTCCGCCGCACGCCCCCCACCGGGGCCTCGGGGTTGCCGCGCACGTGCTCGCCCAAGGCCGCGCTGGCGGCGCCGGCGGTAGTGGAAACGGTCCGCTGCCGCGACCCCTCCTCCCGCTTCGAGCACGCCCCCCCGGCGATGGCCGCGAGGAGTACCGCGGCGAGGAACGCCGCGGCGAGCGGAAGGGCGATCCAGCGGCTCGTGCGGGCGGGCCTCCGGTGGGGGGTGCGGGTCGGCATGGTGGGTCTCCGTGGGTTGGGACTTGAAGAAAATCTGCGCATCGGCGTGGGTGCCGCGGGCGGCCCCGCGGGCCACGGCGCGGGGCTCGGCACAGGGGTCGGCGAAGCACGCTCACAGCCTATCAGAATCGCTTCGGGGGATGAAGGTTCACGCCCCGGCCGTCTTACCGGCCATCCCGTCCCCGCCGGGTTGCCGGTGCCGGTGGGTCGTGTTACAGGGGCTTCTCTGTCCGGGCCTCGCTGTCTGGGGCTTGCGGTCTGGGGCTTCTCGGTCCGGGCCTCGCTGTCTGGGGCTTGCGGTCTGGGGTTTGCATCGTAGCGCGATACGGGCCGCGGCGACCGGACGGATCGTGCCAATGGATTGGGCCCACGAATTGTGCCGAGGGACCGGCCGCCGCCCGCTCATTCATTCAGGAGGGCACGTTGAGCAAGCGGAAATCGAATAAATCCAAGCGCCCAGCCGAGCCAATAGCCGGGCAGGCCCCGGAGCGCAAGCCCGAGCAACTGTCACTCAGCACGGTCGAGGCGAGCGTGGAAAACGATACGTCCGCCGAGACCGGTGGGGCCGGTGCCGGCAGCGAAGCGGCGGAGCCTGCGGAGCCATCGCGGACCCCGGAGCGCTCGGAGCCCGCTGAGCCTGCTGAACCCGCCGGGGCCGACGGCGAAGCGGCGGAGGCGACGGACGACCCGCCGGTGGTCCTGGAGTTGGTGAACGCCCATGACGGCTGCTGGATGCGCTTCGCCACCGGCGATTAGGTCGAACGAACCGATCATCTATGGCGGCAGGAGATGAGCCGCCTCATCTCGCGGTAGCCTTCCCGCGCAGCCCTGG
>JAPUJL010000074.1 GCA_027296185.1 SAR324 cluster bacterium
CGGGTTTCGCGGCGGAAGAGCCTTCTCGGCGGGCCGGGCGGTAAAGGGGGCGACGGCAAATTTCGATTTTTGGCGCACCGCGTACCACATCGTGCGATTGTGCTGCAAATTCAGCCAGAGCTCGACGCTCGTGCCGAACGCCCGGGCCAGGCGCCTCGCCATTTCCGCACTCAAGTGCGTGTGCCCGTTCAGCAGCTGGGATAGCGCCGTACGCGAAACGCCGAGCCGCGCCGCCGTTTCCGTGACCGTCAGGCCCATCGGCTCCAGGTAGTGCCCCCGCAACACCTCGCCGGGTGCCGGCGGCTTGTGCATGGGCATGCGCTCCCCTCCTCGCTAGTGGTACTGGACGTAATTCAGGTCGAACGCATCGCCGCCCCGCATCCGGAACGTCACGCGCCATGCACCGCTGACCCGAACGGCGAAATGCCCGGCTAGACTGCCCTTTAGGCGATGAAGGCCCGAACCCGGAAAGGCCATGTCGGTCTCGTTCACTGCCGCATCCAGATGCCCCAGCAGCAAACGCAATTTCGCCGCATGGCTCGACTGAATTCCGGCGCGGCTCCCGGTATCGTAGAACCGCTCGAGACCCTTGTGCGCAAATGTCCGAATCATGCCGTTAAGGCGATCTTAACGGAATGGAACGTGCCGCGCCAGATGCAATGGCCACCGCAAAAACTGGCGACCGGTGCTTGGCCCTCCCCCCCTCACGGATACCCCTCCCGCAGGTCTTCGGCGGTGATGGCGAAGATGTCGTGGTCTTCCCAGACGTTGCCGATTTCCATGTAGCGCGGGCTGTGGCCTTCGAGGCGGAAGCCGCTTTTTTCCGCGACGCGGATGGAGGCGGCGTTGCGCGGGATGATCGAGGCCTGGACGCGGTGGAGGGCCAGCTCGGCGAAGCTGAAGAGCACCACCCGCCGCAGGGCCTCGGTCATCAAGCCCCGGCCGCCCCGTGAGCCGGCGATGGAATAGCCGATGAAGCCGTTCTGCCAGATGCCGCGCACGATGCCCGAGACGCTGATCCGCCCCTGCACCTCGCGGGGGGCGTCCTTCTCGTAGATGCCGAACAGCACGCCCGTGCCGCCCCGGCGGTCATCGAGATTCTGGTAGAGGATGCTGCGTTGGGCCTCGACGGTGTAGTAGGAGCCGTGGCGGGCGGGCTCCCAGGGCGCCAGCCAATCCTTGTTCTCCGCCACGTAACGCAGCAGGGCGGGGGCGTCCTCCGGGCCCAGGGGGCGGAGCACCAGGCGCTGGGTTTTCAGCACGGTATCGATCATAGGTCGATCATCGGCGGGTGCCCGCCCCACCGCGCTTCAGGCCCCGCAGGGCTCCACGCCCTGCGGCCGGCCGCCGTCCGTCGGGCCGGCGCGGAAGGGCGCGTCCGGCGCGGATTGTCATTTCGCCCCCGGCTGCTAATATGAACCAAACCCGTTCCCGCCTGCAACGCTGCTCGCTTTACCCACACCGTCAATTCAGGGAATTCAGAAGATGCTGCCGCGAACCACGGTGCAAAAGATACTCGACCTGGGCCTGAGCCGGGGGGCGGATTTCGCCGAGGTGTTCGCCGAGGAATCCGAGAGTGCCTCGGTGGAACTGCTCAACCGGAAGATCGACCGCATTCACTCGGGCAATTCCTTCGGCGTGGGCGTGCGGCTGCTGGTGGGTGACGACTCGTTCTACGGCTACAGCAGCGACGAGAGCGAGGCGGCGCTGCTTCAGCTCACCGAGAATCTCGCCCGCGCCTCCCGGGAGGGGGGGGCGGTGGCACCGCTGGAGCCGGCGCCCATCGAGGACCGCCACCCGGTGCTGGTCGATCCGGCCACCGTGCCCAAGCGGGAGCGGCTGGAATTGCTGCGGCAGCTGGATGGGCTGGTGCGCGACACCAGCGAGGCGATCCTGCAGGTGGGGGCCTCGGTTTCGGAGAAGAAGCGCTCCGTGCTCATCGCCAACAGCGAGGGGCTGTGGGCCGAGGACAGCCGGCAGTATTCCCGCATGCGCCTCTCGGCCATCGCCGAGAAGGAGGACGGCCCCCAGACCGCCGCCGAATCGCCCGGGGTGCTGGGGGGCTACGAGTTCTTCCGCGGGCTCGACCTGGCGGAACTGGCGCAGGATACGGGCCGCCGGGCGGTGGTCATGGCGGGCGCCGGCTATATCGACGGCGGCACGATGCCCGTCGTGCTGGGCAACGGCTTCGGCGGCGTGATCTTCCACGAGGCCTGCGGCCATCCCCTGGAAACCGAGGCGGTGCGCAAGGATGCCTCCCCCTTCGCCGGCAAGATCGGCGAGGCCGTGGCCCAGCCGATCCTCACCGCCATCGACGACGGCACCCTGGCCAGCCACTGGGGTTCCTACAACGTGGACGACGAGGGGCTGCCCCCCCAGCGCACGGTGTTGATCCAGGACGGCATCCTGCAGACATACATGAGCGACCGCATCGGCGCGCGCCAGGTGGGCATCGCCCGCACCGGATCGGCGCGGCGGGAATCGTACAAGTTCGCCCCGGTTTCGCGGATGCGGAACACCTACATCGACCGCGGCGCCAACACCTTCGACGAGATGATCGGCTCGGTGGACTTCGGCCTCTACGCCAAGAAGCTCGGCGGCGGCTCGGTCGATCCGGCCACGGGCGAGTTCAACTTCGCCGTGCAGGAAGGCTATGTGATCCGCAAGGGCAAGCTGGCCGAGCCCGTGCGCGGGGCAACCCTGATCGGCAAGGGCCAAGAGGTGCTGCCGCTGATCTCGATGATCGGCGACGACCTGGAGCTGGCCGCCGGGATGTGCGGTGCCTCCAGCGGTTGGGTGCCCACCACCGTGGGCCAGCCAACGCTGAAGATCGACCGCATCCTGGTCGGGGGCCGCTGATGGAGCCCCAGCAGGCGGTCGAGTTCGTTCAGTCCCTCGCCCGCGAATACCGGCAGCGGGACGTGGATCTGGTGCTCCAGCGGAGCGAGCACCTCGCCGTGCGCATCTTCAAGGGCCGGGTGGAGAAGCTGGATCAGGCCACCGGCCAGGGCCTGGGCATCCGCGTCGTCGACGAGGGCCGCACGGGCATCGCCTACACCGAGCGGCTGGATCCCAAGGCGCTGGAGAAGGCCTTCCTGGCGGCCAAGGAGAACTCCACCCTGCTGGACCCCACCGAGGTGGAACTTCCCTCGCCGCCGGACGACGTGCCCGACCCCGCCGCGCTAAAATTGTACAACCCGGATTTGGAATCCATCGGCGTCGCCGACCTGGAGGCACTGGGTTTGGAAATCGAAGCCCGCGCCCTCAAGGCGGACCGGCGCGTTACCTCGGTCTCGCGGCTGAGCGTGTTCCGCGCCGCCTCGGAGCACCGGGTGGTCTCGATGCACGGCGTGGATTACGCCCAGCGCTCCAACAGCGTCGGGGCCATGTGCCAGGCCTTGCTGGAGGACGGGGAGCGCCGCAAGAGCGGCGGCTACTACTGGTCCCAGCGGCACTGGGACCCGGAAACCGCCGCGGCGATCGGGGAAGAAGCCGTGGGCCGGGGCGCCGGGCTGCTTGGCGCGGAGCCGGCCACGGGCGGCCACTTCCCGGTGGTGCTGGACGAATATTGCGCGCCCCAACTGTTGTCGTTCTATTTCGGC
>JAPUJL010000075.1 GCA_027296185.1 SAR324 cluster bacterium
GCTGGTCTACGGCCAGATCATCGCTTCCGACGAGCCACAGCGCATCCGCGGCAACGCGGCGGTTCAGGAAGCCTACCTCGGCAGCGAGCAAGCATAGATGCTGGACGTCCAAGACCTGCACGCCTACTACGGCAAGAGCCATATCCTGCAGGGCGTCACCTTTTCCATCGGCGAGGGGGAGATCGTGACCCTGCTCGGCCGCAACGGCGTGGGCCGCTCCACGGCGATCAAGGCGATCATGGGCCAGGTGGCCCATACCGGGTCGATCCGCTTCCGGGGCGAGGACATCGGCGGCCTGGAATCCTACGAAATCGCCCGGCGGGGCATCGGCTACGTGCCGGAAAACCGCGACATCTTCCCCACCCTGACCACCCGCCAGAACCTGTTGCTCGGCGAGAAAAAGGCCGGCCAGACCGGCCGCTGGTCCATGGAAGACCTGTTCGAGCTGTTTCCCCTGCTGCGGGAACGGGCGGAAATCGCCGGCGAAGTGCTCTCCGGCGGCGAGCAGCAGTTGCTGGCCATCTGCCGCACCCTGATGGGCGATCCGGACCTGATCATGATCGACGAGCCCACCGAGGGCCTCGCGCCGAAGTTGGTTGAGCAGGTGGCGCGGCTGCTCGAGGAGATCGCCGGCCGCGGCGTCTCCATCCTCCTCGTCGAGCAAAAGCTCACCATCGCCCTCAAGATCTCCAACCGCGTCCTCATCATGGGCCACGGCGAGCTGGTCTTCGAGGGCACCCCCGAAGAATTCAGCCGAAACGACTCCATCCGCAAGGAGTGGCTCGAAGTCTGAGCCCGCCTACAGGGGCCGGTCGACCATGTCCGGGAAGACCTCGCTGCCCGAATAGGGATGAGCGGCGGCGACGTCCTCGTCCAGCTCGACGCCGAGCCCCGGATCGGTGGGGGGAATGATGTAGCCGTCCTGCCATTGGATGGGCTTCTTCAGGATCTCGGCGTGAAATCCGCCGAAGGTCTCGATGCTCTCCTGGATCAGGAAGTTGGGGCTGCAGGTGCCGATCTGGATGTTGGCCGCCGCCTCGACCGGCCCGCAGTACAGGTGCGGCGCGATCTGGGCGTAGTGGGCCTCGGCCATGCCGGCGATCTTCTTGGCTTCCAGGATGCCCCCGCAGCGCCCCAGCGCCGGCTGGAGGATCGCCGCGGCCTGGAGCTCGAGCAGGCGGGCGAACTCGTACTTGGTGCTCAGCCGCTCGCCGGTGGCCACGGGGATGGTGGTGGAGCGGGCCACCCGGGCCATCTCCTCCATGTTCTCCGGCGGCACCGGCTCCTCGAACCACAGGGGGTCGAAGGGCTCCAGCCGCTTGGCCAGGCGGATGGCGCTGGAGGTGGTCATCTGGCCATGGGTGCCGATCAGCAGATCGCATTGGCTCCCCACCGCTTCGCGCATGTTTTTCGTGACGACCGCCGCGTTGTCCAGGGCCTCGAGGGAAAGCTGCCGCGGATCGAAGGCGCCCATGGGCATCACCGGGTCGAACTTCACGCCGGTGAACCCCTGCGCCACGTACTTGGCGGCTCGCTGGGGACCCCGTTCCGCGTCGCCGAAGACGTCCGCGATGTCCAGGGAATCCTCCCCCCGCTCGTCGGCGGGGGCGGGATACAGGTAGGTGTAGGAGCGGAGCTTCTCGTGTACCTGGCCGCCCAGCAGGTTGTAAACCGGCTGATCCAGCGCCTTGCCCACGATGTCCCAGCAGGCCATCTCGATTCCGCTCAGCACCCCCAGCAGCGCGAAGTCCGGGTGCTGGGCGTAGCCCCGGGAGTAGACGTTCCGCCATAGGGTCTCGATCTGGAACGGGCTCCGGCCGATCACCTGGCGCTCCGCCACGTCCACGATCATGCGCTCCGTGACGCTCGGGTGAAACGGTACGCCGTAGACCTCTCCCAAACCCTCGATTCCGTTGTCCGTCACCAGCTTGAGGAACACGAAGTACGGTCCGCCATGATGGGGCGGGGGATTGGCGACGACGAAGGTCTTGACATCGCTCACGTTCATGATGATTGACTCCTGACAGGGGGCGTCACGCCCCGGGTTCGGGCGAGGGCGATCGTCCCGGATCGGAAAGGGCGGTCCATGCTTCGGATTCACTGTACCGGAGTCCAGCCGCCACCGCAGGGGCCGGGTACGATTGCGGCGGCGCCGCACGATCGAGCAGAGGCGAAGGATGACTGGGTTCCGCGGCAGGCTGAAGGACAGCAACGGCTTGACCTTCGTGGGCGCGCCCTCGGCGCTGGCGGCGAAGCTTATCGAGCAACACGGCTTCGACGGCGTGTACCTCTCCGGCGCGGGGCTGGCCATGAACACCCACGGCGTGCCGGACGACGGCACGATCACCCTGGAGCAGGCGGCGGCCAACGCCCGCATCGTCTGCGCGGCCACGAGCCTGCCCGCCATCGTCGATGCGGACACCGGATTTGCCGACGGCCCCGACGTCTCGGCGTGCATCCAGGCCCTGGAAGCCGCCGGGGCCGCCGCGATCCAGATCGAGGATCAGGTCTCGGCCAAGAAGTGCGGCCACCTGGAAGGCAAGCAACTGGTGCCGCTGGAGCTCATGGCGGACAAGGTGCGCTCCGCCGTGGCGGCGCGGCGGAATTCCGAGCTGGCCATCGTCGCCCGCACCGACGCCCGCGGCGTGACGGGCTACGCCGATGCCCTGTCCCGCGCCCAGGCCTACCGGGAGGCGGGGGCGGACCTGATCTTCATCGAATCGCCCGAATCCGCCGAGGAGTTCCGGCGCTTTGCGGAGGAATGTCCGGGACCGCTGATGGCCAACATGACCGAGTTCGGCAAGTCGCCGCTGCTGGACCGCGCGCAGCTGGCCGACTACGGCTACAC
>JAPUJL010000076.1 GCA_027296185.1 SAR324 cluster bacterium
CTTCGACGGCGAGGCGGCGGGGATCGAGGAGCCCGGCGCGGCAGCGACCGCCGAGGCGCTGCGGAAGCTGGGGCGGGAGTTGTTCGCCGACCCGATCCTCCACGAAACCTGGGTGGACGGGGAGGCGCTGGAGCAGGTGCCCTTCGATTGGTACGTCGAGGTGGGGTTCCGCCCGGGAGTGACGGACAACGTGGGCCGCACGGCCCAGGAATCCCTCGAGTACCGCCTGGGCCGCCCCTTGCGGCCCGGCCATCACGTCCACTCGAGCGCGGGTTACTTCTTCCAGGGCGACCTCTCGCGGGAACAGGTGGAGGCCCTGGCGGGCGAGTGGCTCGCCAACGATCTCATTCAGCAGGTCACGATCCTTTCCCAAGCCGACTGGCGGGAGCGGCGGGACGAGCTCTTCCGGCTGCCCCGGGTCGCCCTCACCGCCGCGGTGCGGGTGGAGACCCTTCCGCTGGGCGAACCGGCGGCGCTGGAGGCGCTCTCCCGGGATCGCCTGCTGGCCCTGGAGCCCGCCGAGATGGAGGCCATCCGCGGCTACTTCGCCCAGCCGGACGTGCGCCGGGAGCGGGAGCGGGCCGGGCTGGGCCCCGACCCCACCGACGTGGAACTGGAGGTGCTGGGCCAGACCTGGTCGGAGCACTGCAAGCACAAGATCTTCAACGCGGAGATCGTCTACCGCGAGGCGGGCGGCGAGCCCGAGACCATCCGCTCCCTGTTCGACACCTACATTCGCGGCACCACGGAACGGGTGCGCAGAGCCCAGGGGGAGCGGGACTGGTGCCTCTCGGTGTTCGTGGACAACGCCGGCGTGGTGAAGTTCGACGACGACTGGAGCATCGTCTTCAAGGTGGAGACCCACAACTCGCCCTCGGCCCTCGATCCCTACGGCGGGGCGCTCACCGGCATCGTGGGCGTCAACCGCGATCCCTTCGGCACCGGGCGTGGCGCGGAGCTGCTGTTCAATACGGACGTGTTCTGCTTTGCCTCGCCGTTTTACGACGATGCGCTGCCCCCGCGGCTGCTCCATCCACGCCGCATCTACGAGGGGGTGCGGCTGGGCGTGGAGCATGGCGGCAACAAATCCGGAATCCCGACGATCAACGGCTCGGTGACGTTCCACGAGCGCTTTCTCGGCAAGCCCCTGGTGTTCTGCGGCACTGGGGGTCTGCTGCCCGCGGAGATCGGCGGCCGGCCCGGCCACGAGAAGTGGGTGAATTCCGGCGACCGCATCGTGATGGTGGGGGGGCGCATCGGCAAGGACGGCATCCACGGCGCCACCTTCTCCTCCCTCGAATTGAGCGCAGCCTCGCCGGTGAGCGCGGTGCAGATCGGCGACCCGATCGTTCAGAAGAAGATGTTCGATTTCCTGCTCGCGGCGCGGGATCGGGGGCTCTACAACGCCATTACCGACAACGGCGCCGGAGGGCTCTCCTCCTCCGTGGGGGAGATGGCGACCCTTTGCGGCGGGGCGGAGCTGCACCTGGACCGGGCGCCCCTGAAGTATCCGGGCCTGCAGCCCTGGGAGATCATGATCTCGGAGTCCCAGGAGCGGATGACCCTCGCCGTGCCGGCGGAGCGGCTGGAGGCCCTGGTGGCCTTGGCGCGGCGGATGGAGGTGGAGGCCACCGACCTGGGCGCCTTCGACGGCAGCGGCAAGCTCCGGGCCCTGTACGAAGGGCGCACCGTGCTGGAGCTGGACATGGATTTCCTCCACGGCGGCGTGCCCACCCTGCACATCCAGGCGCGCTGGGAGCCGCCGGCCATCGAGGAGCCGGAGCCCCCGCCCCCCGCCGACCTGGGCCGGGCGCTGCTGGCGGTGCTGGCACGGCTCAACGTCTGCAGCAAGGAATCCATCGTGCGGCGCTACGATCACGAGGTGAAGGGCGGCTCGGTGGTCAAGCCGCTCACCGGCGCCCAGGACGACGGCCCCAGCGACGCCGCGGTGATCCGCCCGGTGCTGAGCAGCCGCCGGGGGCTGGCCATCGCCCACGGTATTTGCCCCCGCTACAGCGACATCGACACCCACGCCATGGCCGCCAATGCCGTGGACGAGGCGGTGCGCGGCATCGTGGCGGTGGGAGGCGACCCGGAGCGCATCGCCGGGCTGGACAACTTCTGCTGGTGCGATCCGCTGCCCTCGCCCACCAACCCAGACGCCGAATACAAGGCGGCGCAGCTGGTGCGCGCGGCGCGGGCCCTCGCGGAAACCTGCGAGGCCTACGGCATCCCGCTGATCTCCGGCAAGGACAGCATGAAGAACGATTACGTATGGGAGGAGGGGCGCATCTCCATTCCGCCGACGTTGCTCTTCTCGGCGGTGGGCATCGTGGAGGACGTCTCCCGCGCGGTGACCATGGACCTCAAGGCGGCGGGGGACCGCGTGTACCTGATCGGCGAGACCCGCCGGGAGCTGGGCGGCTCGGAATACTACGCCCACCTGGGGCTGCTGGGCGCCTCCGTCCCACGGGTGGCGCCGGAGCGCGCGCGCCGCTGGTACCTCGCTCTGGCCCGGGCCATGGCCCAAGGGCTGGTGCGCTCGGCCCACGACTGCTCGGACGGCGGACTGGCCGTGACCCTCGCCGAGACCGCTTTCGCGGGAGGTCTTGGCCTCGACCTGGACCTGGGTCGCCTTGCGGAAGCCGAGGGGCTCCGGCTGGACGAGCTGCTCTTTTCCGAGACCCCCAGCCGCTTGGTCGTGAGCGTCGCGCCCGGCAACGCCCAACCCTTCGAGGCGCTCCTGTCGGAGCTTCCGTGCCACCTGATGGGTGAGGTGACGGGCGGCGGCCGGCTGAGGATTTTCACCCACGGCGAAACCCGCTGCGATTCGGACCTGGCCGAGCTCAAGGAAGCCTGGCAAGCGCCTCTGCGGGAAATGTGAGGGCTAAGCCCTGCGCCCAGCTATCCAAAGCGTTGACGAATATGAATCTCGAGGAACTGAGAAAGACTTGGCGGGAGGAGATCATCCG
>JAPUJL010000077.1 GCA_027296185.1 SAR324 cluster bacterium
GCTTGCTGCGGCGGGACTTCATCGCGGGGCGGCGGGCGCGGAAGCTCCCGGCGGATGTGGGAGTAGTCCAGGCAGATCATCGGTACCCGCCCGAAGACCGGATATTCCTCCTCGTATTCGACGCAGCTTGAATCCAATTCCGGCGCACCCACGGCCTTCCAGAGCGCCTTGCTGAAAATGAAGTACTCGCCGACGGTGACCGAGTTCTTGAGCAGGCGGTGGGTCAGCACCACGTCCTTGCCGATCAAATTGGTCAGCGCACCGACGCGGTGCACGCCGATTTCGCCGTAGTGGCCCACCACCTTGAGCGTCATGTTGCCGATGAAGTTACAGGCGCCGCAATGGCAAAAGCTGTCCCGCCGCATCAGGTTCAGCTTGGAATGGAAGGCCGTCAGCCAGCGCCGCACCTGATCCCGCAGGGCGTCCAGCGGGGGCAACTCGCCCCGCTGGAAGAACAGCAGCGCGTCGCCCTCCACCTCGGACAGCAGGAGGGGCAGGGACAGGGACTCCAGAAGCGACTCGAGCAGCTCGGTAACGATGTGGCTGCTGTGGGTCAACTCCACCTCGTTGAGAAACTCGGTGTATCCGCCGATGTCCGGGATCAGGAGAATTCCGGGCTTGGGCTCGTAGGACATACGCCTTCCGCTGGGACCGTGAAACGGCTGCACGAAGCGCTGTAGCCTTGCTGGAGACCGCACCTCCCGGCCGAGGGGCACCGGCCGGCGTGACAGGAGAAATACCGCAGCGGGGATCAGTGTACTATGCCCGGGGCCGGCAACCAAACCGCCGGAGCAGCCGCGCCCGGCTCGTGGGGTTTCGGGGGGCGTTCCGCGCCGCGTCCAGGCGGGAGAATTGGTTCGATCCTTGAATGTTCGTAGGCCGTGCTTTAAACCTCACGTATCGCGTCCTGGGCCGCCCCGCCGAATCGTTTCGCAAACGAAAACGTCCGGCCCGGCTCGGGGCACCCAGCCTCTCCCGGCTATCCGCTATGGTCCGACATTTCCGGCTCCTCTGCTTTGCGTTGTTCATCGTGCTGATCCTGGCGGTTCACACGGTCCAGGGTCAGGTGGCGGTACCGGCCTTCGCGCCCGCCTCGCCCAAGTTGCTGGTGCCGGGGCTCACGGTGCCGGATGCGACCCTGGCGCCGGAGAATCCCGCTGCGAACCACTGGGGCGCCCCCGCCCGGTTCGGCCTGGGCCAGATCGCCGCCGAACTGAAACAGGAGGTGACCCTCGGCACGGACGTGGAGCGGGATTTCGACGGCATCTACGCCGGGTTCCGCTGGGTCACCGACGCCTTTTCCCTGAGCGTCGAAGCGATCGACGTGGATTCCAGCGACGGCGCCTACGATGCCAGGGTGACCAACGCCGCCCTGTCCCTGCTGGCGGCGGACTTCCTGGCCGTCGGCCTGGGGCTGGACACATCCGAGATCGAGCTGTCCGGCACGAGCGATTCGCGGGAAACCCTCCTGCTCGGCGTCTCCGTCAGCCTGGACGAGCGGTTCTTCATCGGCCTGGCCTTCGGGCGGGAGTACCTCGACCGGAGCGGCGGCAGCAGCTTCACCAGCGACCGCGCCGTGCAGAAGGTGGGGCTCGGATTCCGCCAGGGGCAAGGCCCCACCAACATCCACCTGGAATACTTCGTGGTGACCCGCGATCCTCACGAGACCGGCGCCGGGGTCGAGTTCGAGGACAGCGAGCTGCAGACGATCGTGGTCGAGGCGATCTGGCGGAGCATTCTGCTGGCGGGCAGCGTGGTCAGCTTCGACATCGACAACGTCGAGGGCACCACGACCCTGATCGACGTGGGATGGGCGCCCAAGAAGGGGCTGGCGCTGCTCGGTCACTTCGAGACCACCGAAGCCGAGGACGCGGCCAACGACATCACCGAAGTCACCACCACCGCCATCTCCATCGCCTACCAATTCTGATCGTCAGCGCCGCCGTACAATCCCGCCCCGCGCCGCTTGCGCGGGAGGAAGGAACGGGATAGCGTGTGGCCGGTTCCGACCCGCCGGGCAGAGCCCCCGCAAGCGCACATCATGGCCAGCCCCGCACCCCAGATCGACTCGTTCACCAGCCATTTTTTCCGGGGCGGGGAGGAATCGCGGCGGCTGGTGGTGGTGCTCCATGGGCGGGGCGACAGCCTGGAGGGCTTCCTGTGGCTGCCCGGGGCGATCTCCCTCAGCCGCCTGAACTACCTGTCGCTCAACGCGCCACTGGAGGCCCTAGGCGGTTACGCGTGGTATCCCCTGGAGCCCGACCCCGTGCCGGACATTCTGCGGGGGCGGGCCAAGCTGCTCCGGCTGTTCGCCGAGTTGGAGGCGCAGGATTGGGACAGCCGAGAGATCGTGCTGTTCGGGTTTTCCCAGGGCTGCGTGATGGCCACCGACTTCGCGCTGCGTTGGGAGAAGCCCCTGGGGGGCCTCATCGGCGTGAGCGGCTACATCTATTTTCCCGATACGCTGGAGGCGGAAATCCGCCCGGAGGCCAAGGAGCAGCCGTGGCTGATCACCCACGGGACCCACGACCCCATTCTGCCCATCGAACGCACGCGCTCCCAGGTGCGGCGGCTGAAGGAGCTGGGCCTGCGCATCGACTGGCTGGAAGTGCACAAGGATCACTCCATGGACCCCGGCGCCGAAGTGGCGGCGATTCGCGACTGGATCATGCAACGCTTTCCATAAGGCACAAGGAGGAGAGACCCAGTGAAATTATTCGATTTGACCGGCAAGGTGGCCATCGTCACCGGCGGCAACGGGGGCATCGGGCTCGGCATGGCCCAGGGTCTCGCGGAGGCGGGCGCCTCGGTGATGATCGCGGCGCGCAACGCCGAAAAATCCGAGGCGGCCGTGCAGTCGCTGGTGGATGCGGGCGGCAAGGCGGCGCACGTGATCGTGGACGTCACCGACGAAGCCGCTGTGCAGAAGATGGTGGAGGAGACCGAGTCCCGGTTCGGGCGGGTGGACATCCTGGTCAACAACGCCGGCACCAACCTGCGCAAGATGCCCCAGGAATACACGCTCGAGGAATGGCACATGGTGATGGACACCAATCTCACCAGCGCCTTTCTGTGCAGCAAGGCCTGTTACCCGGCCTTCAAGCGGGCCGGCGGCGGGAAAATCCTGAACAACGGCTCGATGATGTCCATCTTCGGCGCGCCCTGGGTGGCGGCCTACGGAGCGAGCAAGGGCGGCCTCGTGCAGCTCACCAAGGCCCTGGCGGTGGCCTGGGCCAAGGACAACATCCAGGTCAACGCCTTTCTCCCCGGCTGGATCGATACGGCGCTGACCCGCCAGGCACGGGAGCAGGTGCCCGGGCTGCACGAGAAGGTGCTGGCCCGCGCCGCCGCGGGGCGCTGGGGCGAGATCGCCGATTTCCAGGGCATCGCGGTGTTTCTGTCCAGCGCCGCCTCGGATTACGTCACCGGCACCGCCATTCCCGTGGATGGCGGCTATTCGGTGAAC
>JAPUJL010000078.1 GCA_027296185.1 SAR324 cluster bacterium
ATCTTCGGTCCCATCACCTTCGGCGTGCCTTACGCCCTGGGCAATTTCAAGGTGGGCAATTATCAGTACCCGGAATACCGGCTGCTAATGACGCTGCTGGCCGTTCTGATGATGGCCGGGCTCTACGCGCTGTTCCGCTACACCGCCTTCGGACGGCGGGCGCGGGCGACGATCGCCAATCCGGATATGGCCGCCGCGATGGGCATCAACACCTCGCGGATGTTCATGCTCACCTTCGGCCTCGGCGCCGCCCTGGCCGGAGCGTCGGGGGCGATCCTCGCGCCCATCGTGGGGGTGGTGCCCACCATGGGTACGCTGTACATCGCCCGCGCATTCATCACGGTGGTCGTGGGCGGACCGGTCGTGCTGCTGGGCACGGCCTCCTCGGCGTTCAGCCTGGGGTTCATCGATGCGTTCCTGTCCCGGGTGACCTTCTTCCGCATTCCGACCGAGGGCTTCTGCACCCCGCCGCCCTGTGAAGTGGCGGTGGGCGGCTCGGCCTTCTACGGCCAGATGGCGCTGCTCGTGTTCGCGATGGTGCTCCTGCGGTTTCTACCCCAGGGCATCTCCGGCTTCTGGAGACGCGGGCAATGATCGAGCGGGCGCGCGGCTACGTCGCCGGGCTGGGGCTTAACTCCAACCATCTCCTGGCGACGGTGCTGGTGGCGATTCCGCTGCTGGTCATTCCGTACGCCTACAAGGCGTTCACCCCCAACCTGATGGCCCAGTTCCTCACTTACGGCCTGCTCGCCATGTCCCTGGGGCTGATCTGGGGTTACGGCGGGATCATGAGCTTCGGGCAGACGGCGTTCTTCGGCATCGGCGGCTACGTCTATGGCGTCGTGGGGATCAACCTGATCGGGTCGACGGGCAACACGAATCTGGCCATCGTCGCCGCGATCGCCGCGTCGTTTCTCGCGGCGGCGGTGGGCGGGTACTTCATGTTCTATGGGCGCATCTCGGACGTGTACGCATCGATCATGACCCTGGCTTTCACGCTGGTGCTCTATGCGTTCGTGCTGCAGACCGGGGGCGACGAGTGGGTCATCGGCCGGGCGCGGCTGGGGGGCTTCAACGGCCTGTTCGGCCAAGGGGAGAGCAGCGGCAACATCGCCAACTTCCAGATCCCCTCGGTGACCGTTTGGCTGCCGGGCATGGGCGACGAGGGATTCGCCTTCAAGATCAACCGCACGGCGGTCTCTGGATACTACCTGGTGCTGTTCGTCTGCACGGCAATCTTCCTGGGCTGCCAGTGGCTGCTGCGTACCCGGGTGGGCCGCGTGATCGTCGCGATCCGGGAGAACGAGGGGCGCGTCGAGAGCCTGGGCTACGACATCCGCTTCTACAAGACCCTTATCTTCGCCATCGGCGGCGGCATTGCTGGGATGGCAGGCATCCTGTTCGCCTCCTGGGGCCATTTCATGAACCCGGACCGCTTCGCCCTGGCTTTTGCGGCGAGCACGATCGTCTACGTTACGCTGGGCGGCCGGGGCAACCTGCTCGGCGGATTCGTGGGCGCCCTGCTGATCGGCTACCTCACCAACTACCTGGGCGAGGTGATACCGTTCCCGCAGATTCCGGAGGGCGCCTCCGCCTTAACGGCGTTCGTCATGGAGGCGGGCAATCGCATCGTGAGGGAGGCGCCCCTGCTGGTGCAGGGGCTGATCCTGGTGCTCATGGTGCTGCTCCTGCGCGAGGGGATCGTGCCCCAGGTGGCGAAATGGGGGGCGCGCTTCCCAAAGGTCGGCTGGCTGGTGGCGCTGCCGCTGGTGGTGCTCTTTTACGGCCACCAGGTGACCTGCCGCCAATGGGACGTCTGTTTGTTCTGAATTTCCGGGAGCTCGCGAAGGCTCATGGCAAACGGCATTCTGAGAGTCGAGGGCCTCACGAAAAATTTCGGGGGCCTGCGCGCGGTGCACCTGGACCTGCGGGTGGAAGAGGGCGAGCTGCGCTGCCTGATCGGCCCCAACGGGGCGGGCAAATCGACCTTCTTTAACCTGCTGATCGGCGTGATGCGGCCGACGGCGGGCAAAATCCGTTACCGCGACCAGGACATCACCGGCTGGGCCGCCCACCGCATCGCGCGGCTGGGCATCAGCATCAAGTTCCAGGTGGCCAGCGTGTTCGAGCCCCTGACCGTGATGCAGAATCTGCTCACCGCCGCCGAGTGCCGCTTCGGCTACCGCGACGGGCGGCGCCGGGCGGAGGAGATGGCCGAGGTGGTGGGGCTGACCGATCGCCACGAGGATGCCGCCTCGGCGCTCTCCCACGGGGAGAAGCAGTGGCTCGAGATCGGGATGGCCAGCATCGCCGAGCCGGCGCTGATGCTGCTCGACGAGCCCACGGCGGGGATGACGATCAACGAGGTGGAGAAAACCGTCGGCCTGCTGCAGCGGCTGAACGAGAATGCCACGGTGATCGTTGTCGAGCACGACATGAACTTCATTCGCATGATCGCCAAGCAAGTCACCGTAATGCACGAAGGCGAGGTCTTCGCCGAGGGCGGCATGGAGGCCATCGAGGCCAACGAGGGGGTGCGGGACATCTATCTAGGCAAGAGGAAGCACTTTGCTGTCCGTCAATGACATTCATGTGGCCTACGGCTCGTCCACGGTGCTGCAGGGCGTGAGTCTGGAGGTGCAGGCGGGGGAGATCGTATCGGTGATCGGGCGCAACGGGGTGGGCAAAACCACCCTGCTCAAGGCGATCATCGGGCTGCTCAAGGTGCGGCAGGGGTCGCTGACGTTCGACGGCGACGACCTCACCGCCGTGCCGGCATACGAGCGGGCGAGACGCGGCATCGGCTACGTGCCCCAGGGGCGGCTGATCTTTCCCAACCTGACGGTGCAGGAGAACCTGCAGATCGGCGCCGACCTCGACCCGGTCAAGAACAGCGGCATGATGGACGAGGTGCTGGACGAGTTTCCCATCCTGCGCGAACGGTTCAGGCAACGGGGCGGTACGCTCTCCGGCGGGCAGCAGCAGATGCTGGCCATCGCCCGGGCGCTGGTGGGCAATCCCAGGCTGCTGCTGCTCGACGAGCCTTCCGAGGGGATTCAGCCCAACATCGTCCACGAGATGGAAGAAAAGATCGCGGCCCTCAACCGCCGCCACAACCTCTCGATGATCCTGGTGGAGCAGAACATCGAATTTGCCGCGGCGCTGGCCAAGCGGGTCTACGTGATGGACAAGGGATTGATCGCCACGGAAATTTCCCCCGACAAGATCATGGACGAGAACATCGTGCGCAACTTCCTGGCGGTTTAACGCACGATTCGGCGCAGCAGCGCGCCGTATCGGGGATCGACAGGCGCGGGCGGGACTTCCCCGCCACGCAACGAAGACATTCCGGGCCCGCCCGACGGGGCTGGCTGGCCGGAACGCCCGCGGGGGCGCTCGTGCCCAGCCGGAATGGCGCGCCATGGACCATGGGGGGACTGACGCCGCGCCTGGGCGGGGATACCCGGCCAGCGGGCCGGAAGCGCAGGTGGATGGGGACAACCCCTTGCCGGGAAGGAGAAACCGATGGCGGTCAAAAAGCCGACGCTGAACGAGGTCCACCGGATCGCGGACAGCTACTATCTCGATCTGTCCGATGAGGACGCCCGTTCGTTCCTGGGCCTGATGGACGGCCTGCTGGCCTCCTACGCCCGCATCGATCAACTGGTGGAGCCCAAGCCCGAAGTCAAGTACCCGCGCACGGCGGGCTACCGCCCGCAGCCGGAGGAGAACCGGTACAATGCCTGGTATTACAAGACGTCCATCAAGGGGGCCTCTTCCGGCCTCCTGGCCGGAAAGACGATCGCCATCAAGGACAACATCTGTGTGGCGGGCGTGCCCATGATGAACGGCGCCTCCGTGCTCGAAGGGTACACCCCAGATATCGACGCCACGGTGGTGACGCGGATGCTGGACGCGGGCGGCGAAATCGTGGGCAAAGCCGTGGCGGAGAACCTGTGCGTCTCGGGCGCCAGTCACACCGCAGACACGGGCCCGATCCTCAACCCCCATAAACCGACCCATTCTACTGGCGGCTCCTCCGCGGGCAGCGCGGCGCTGTTGGCGGCGGGGGAGGTGGACCTGTCCATCGGCGGCGACCAGGGCGGCTCGGTTCGCATCCCGGCCAGCTGGAGCGGCATCTACGGGATGAAGCCCACCCACGGGCTGGTGCCCTACACGGGGGCCTTTCCGGTGGACCTGACCCTGGATCACCTGGGCCCGATGACCAACTCCACCGCCGACATGGCCGTAATGCTGGAGGCCATCGCCGGCCCGGACGGGCTCGACCCGCGGCAGTACGAGGTGAAAACCGACAACTACACGCAGGCGCTCAAGGGGGACGTGAAGGGGCTGAAGATCGGCGTGGTGCAGGAGGGCTTCGGCATGGAGGGCGTCTCCGAGCCGGACGTGGACGAGGCGGTGCGCAAGGCCGGGGCGCAGTTCGAGAAGCTCGGCGCCCAGGTCTCCACGATTTCGATTCCCATGCACGCCGACGGGCCGGCCATCTGGAACGGCATCATCGTCGAGGGCGTCACGGCGCTCATGATCAACGGCAACGCCATGGGCACCAACTGGCAAGGGTATTACAACGTGGGGCTGATGGACCACTACGGTCACAGCCGGCGGGAGCGGGCCAACGACCTATCCGAGACCACGAAGTTAATCATGATGACCGGGCAATACCTCCAGGAAAGGTATCATGGCCGCTTCTACGCCAAGGCCCAGAACCTGGCGCGGAGCCTGCGCGCAGCATACGACGCGGCGTTGGAGAAGGTGGACCTGCTGCTCATGCCGACCACCCCGATGAAGGCGATGCCCATCCCTCCCGCCGATGCGACGCGGGAGGAATACGTGGCGGCGGCGCTGCCCATGGTGCCCAACACGGCACCGTTCTGCGCCACGGGCCATCCCTCGCTCAGCGTGCCCTGCGGCATGTCGGACGGGCTGCCCATCGGAATGATGCTGACCGGGCGCCATTGGGAAGAGAGCACGCTCCTCCGGGCGTCCCACGCCTACGAGCAATCGGTCGATTGGAAGAAGATCTGATGTGGCGTCCCGCGGCGGCTTC
>JAPUJL010000079.1 GCA_027296185.1 SAR324 cluster bacterium
GCCCGCCGCTTCAACTGGGGCGGTTTCGGACGGTCGCTTGGCGTTGGGGGCCGGTTCGCCCGCCGCGACCGATGGAGTGCCCGTGATTTGGATTCCCGCGGTTTGGGTGTCCCCAGTTTGCGCGGGCACTGTCTCGGGGGGCTCGCGGCGGAATCCGGAAACGCGCCGGATCACCTCTCCCGCCACCTGATTGGGGGTTTTGCCCAGGGTCTCGATGGAGATGTCGGCTTCCTGGTACTGGGCCATCCGCTCTCCCAGCAGTCCGTGCACCTGCTCCCGCCGGTCTTCGCCCCGGACATTGGGCCGGCGGGTATCGTGCTCCAGCCGCTTGACGATGTCCTCCGGGTCTGCGTTGAGGAAGACCACAGAACCGATCCGCTTGAGCAGTTCCATGTTTCCCGGCGTGGTGACGATCCCCCCGCCGGTCGCGAAGACGTAGCTGTCGAAGCCGGCCAGCCGCTGGATCAGCCGGGTTTCCAACTCGCGGAAGTACCCTTCTCCCTCATGGATGAAGATCTCGTTGACGCTGACGCCCTGCTCGGACTCGATGTACTGATCGGTGTCCAGGAGCCGGAAGCCCAGCCGCTTGGCGACCCGCCTTCCCACCGAGCTTTTGCCCGAGGCCATGAATCCCACCAGCACCACGTTCATCGCGCCCGCTCCTCGATCCAGCCCCCGCCCAGCAGCAGATCGCCCTCATAGAACACCGCCGACTGGCCGGGCGTGATGGCCCGCACCGGACGGGCGAAGGTCACCGCCGCCCCACCGCCGGAGCTGGGCGCGACCCGGGCCGGCGTGCCCGCATCGGCGTAGCGGATTTTCACCACCGCCTCGATCGGGTTAGGGGGCTCCGCGCCGCTCAGCCAGTTGACGTCCCGCACCGCCATTTCCGTGGCGTACAGTTCCTCCTCCCGGCCCAGGACAACCCGGTTTTCACGGGCGTCCAGGGCGATCACGTAGAGCGGCCGGTCGCTGCTGAGGCCCAGCCCCCGGCGTTGGCCGACGGTGTAGAAGGCCACGCCCCCGTGGGTTCCGAGCTCCCGGCCGTCCCGGTCGACGAAGGCGCCCGGGCGGGCTTCCACCCGGCCTGCGCGCAGGAAGTCGCGGTAATCTTTAGGGACGAAGCAGACCTCCTGGCTGTCCGGCTTATTCCAGGTGACGAATTTCAACCCCTCGGCGATCTCCCGCGCGGCGGGCTTTTCGTAATCCGCCAGGGGAAACAGCAAATAGGGCAGTTCCTCCGCGGGCGTTCCGAACAGAAAGTAGGTCTGATCCTTCCGCCGGTCCCGTGGCTTGAGAATCTCGTGTGCGCGGGTTTCCGGATTTTGCCGGATGCGGGCGTAGTGCCCGGTGGCCAGGAATTCGCAGCCGAACTCGCGCACCTTGGTCATCAGCGCGGCGTGCTTGACGTGCCGGTTGCACATCACGCAGGGGTTGGGCGTCTGCCCGGCGGCATAGGTCGCCACGAAATCGTCCATCACCCAGCGGCGGAACGGCTCGATGAAATCGACGATGTAGAAGGGAATTCCCAGCTTCGCGCAGACCTGCCGGGCGTCCAGGGAATCGTCGAGGGAACAGCAGGATTTGCCCTGCCGCTGGTCGTCGGGGAGGTCGTTGAGTTTCATGTGCACCCCCACCACGTCGTAGCCCTGCTCGACCAGCAACGCCGCCGCCACGGAGGAATCCACCCCGCCGCTCATGGCGACCGCCACCCGTCCTGCTCCGGGCGCCGGGCCGCCGTTCCGCTCAGCCGCGCCGCTCATCCCAGCTCCGCATGTAGGAGTTCCCGGTCGACGATGATCGTGGCCCGCTCGCGTAATTGCCGCAGCCACAGGCGGTAGGCGGTGGGTTGCTTTTGCCGGAGCAGCCGCTCCCGAATCATCGGGGCGGCCTGCAGGCGGGTGAGCCGGCGGGCCTCCCTGCGCCCTTCCAGGCGGAAGATGTGATAGCCGATTTCGGTCTGCACCGGCTTGTTCAAGTCGTTGATCCGGCGCACGCGGGTCATCTCGAATATCACCTCGTCGAATTCCGGCGGCAGCACACCGCGTTCCACGTAGCCCAGGTCGCCATCGGACTCCCGGTCCGGCGTGATCGAGTGCTCCCGGATCAGCTCGACAAAATCCGCGTCCCGGCGCAGAAGCCGCCTCATGTGATTGTAGGCCCGGCGGTTGCCCACCGCCAGATGCCGCACCCGCACTTGTTCGGGCATGCGGAATTCGTCGCGGTGGGTCTCGTAATACTCGGAAATCTCCCGCTCGGTGATGCGGATGCGCCCCAGCACCTCGCGGTCGATCAGCTCCCGATGAATCACCCGCCGCCGGAACCGGCGCTGCCATTCCGCCGAATTCTCTTGTCCGCCCATGGCCTGTTCCAGGTATAACTCCTCGTAGGGGGCGATGGCGATTTGCACCCGCGCCCGCAGATTCTCCGGGGACAGCTCGATCCCCTTGCGCCGGGCTTCCTGATCCAGCAGCTTGTCTTCGATGAAGCGCTCCAGGATCAATTCCTTCACCTGGCGCATCTTCTCCGTGTCGCTTTGGACAAAGCGGTCCCAGCGGGAGAGGAAATCCTCGTAGGCCGCCTGGAACTCCCGCAGCGAAACTTCCTCGGCGTTCACCACCACTACCGGGCGCGAGAGCACAATCCGGCCCACATCCCGCCGCCGGGATTCCTGGCATCCCAGCGCCGCCAGCGCTGTCAGCCCTACCAACGCTGTCAGCAGCAGGATCGCCGGAATTGCCGAGCGCCTCGGCCAGTTTTCCGTGGAATGCACCGGTTTCACGTCAAGCTCCCATCGTTCAGGCGGCTCGCCCGGAGAGCACCTGCTCCAATTCGCGCAGGCGGTCCAGCACGCCTTCCGGCGTTTCCGGCACGGCGCCCAGGCTCAGCCGGTCCCCGGGCATGAGCCGGAAGGACGACCCGGGGGCACTCACCAGCGACATCAGGCGCTCCACGTCCACCTCGTGAGGTTCGGCGAATCGCGTCACCATGTCGCCCCGCACCCGCTCCAGAGAGGAGAGCCGGTAGGTCATGGCGCGCAGCCGCACCCGCACCAGCCGCAGCAGGTGGTCCACCTCGGGGGGCACCGCGCCGTAGCGGTCCTCCAGGCTTTCGCGGATTTCCCAGACGCCCTCCTCATGCTCGGCCTCCGCCAGGCGCTTGTAAAGATCCAGCCGCTGCCGGGTGCTTTCGATATATTCCTCCGGCAGCACGTAGGAAAAGCCCAAGTCCAGCTTGAAGTCCGGCCGCTCCAGCTCCCGATGCTCCTCGCCTTTGAGCTCTCCCACGGCATCCTCGACCATCCGGGTGAACAGCTCCAGCCCGACCGCGTTGATGTTGCCCGATTGCTCTCGCCCCAGCAGGTTGCCGGCGCCGCGGATTTCCAGGTCGTGGGAGGCGATGCGGAAGCCGGCGCCGAGATCGTTCAGTTCCTGCAGCAGGCTCAGCCGTTTTTGCGCCACATCGCTCAACACCTTCTCCGGCGACACCAACAGGTAGGCGAACGCCTGGACGTTACTGCGCCCCACGCGGCCGCGCATCTGGTAAAGCTGGGCCAGCCCGAAGCGGTCCGCATTGTTGATTATGATCGTGTTGGCGCGGGGGATGTCCAGTCCCGACTCGATGATGGATGTGGACAGCAGCACGTCGATCTCGCCCTCCACGAACCGGTGCATGACCCGCTCCAGCTCCCGCTCGGCCATCTGCCCGTGGGCGACGGCCATCCGGAGTTCCGGGAGCAGCCCCTGCAGATACATCCCGTAGGCGTGAATCGTCTCCACCCGGTTGTGCACCACGAACACCTGGCCGCCCCGCCGTACCTCCCGCTGGAGCGCCTCGCGGACGATGTAGTCGCTGGCCTTCACCAGCCGGGTGCGGATGGCGATGCGGTCCATGGGCGGGGTGTTGATGATGCTCAGGTCCCGCACACCCATCAGGGCCATGTGCAGCGTCCGCGGGATGGGCGTGGCGGACAGGGTCAGCACCTCCACCTGGGTGCGCAGCTTCTTGATCTTCTCCTTGTGGGCCACGCCGAAGCGCTGCTCCTCGTCCACGACCAGCAGCCCCAGCGCCTTGGGCTGAATATCCTTGGAGAGCAGCCGGTGGGTACCGATCAGGATGTCGATCTTCCCCTCGGAAAAATCCCGCAGGATACGCTTCTGCTGTTGCGGGGAGCGGAAGCGGGAGATCACATCGGTATTCACCGGGAAGCCGGCGAACCGCTCGTGGAACGTCTCGTAGTGCTGTTGGGCGAGGATGGTGGTGGGCACCAGCACCAGCGTCTGCTTGCCGCCCTGCACGGCCAGAAACGCCGCGCGCATGGCCACCTCGGTCTTGCCGTAGCCCACGTCGCCGCACACCAGGCGGTCCATGGGCGGCTCCCGGCCCATGTCGGCCAGCACCTCCTCGATGGCCCGCTGCTGATCCTCGGTCTCCTGGTAGGGAAAGGCCTCCTCGAACTCCGCCATCATCGCGTCGTCCGCCGTAAAGGCATGGCCCGGCCGGGCCTGGCGCTCGGCGTGGACGCGCACCAACTCGCCCGCCAGCTCCTTGACGTACTTGGCCGCTTTCTGCTTGGTGCGGTGCCAGGCCCCGTCGCCTAGGCGGCTCAGGACCGGTTGGCCGCCCTCCAGGCCGGTATAATTCTGCACCAGGTTGAACTTGTCGACGGGCACGTACACCTTGTCGCCGCCGGCATAGAGCAGGACGAGGAAGTCCCCTTCCGTATCGCCCGCCCGGATGCGCTGCAATCCCTGGTAGCGCCCCAGGCCGTACTCCACGTGTACGACCGTATCCCCTTCCTGCAGCTCCCCCAACGCGGTGACGAAGTGCTGCAGCCGCGATTTGCTCACCCGCCGCTGCCGGGTCTTCTCCCCCATGATCTCCGCTTCGGTGATCAGGGCGAAGCGGGTCTCTCCCCCCTCGTCCACCACCCGCAGGCCGCGGCTGGATTGCCCGGAGAGGATAGCGATGTCCCGCACGCCGTCGGCGGGCTCGGCGATGCGTCGCCGCAATTCTCCGGCATCCGCCGGGTGCACCGCAGCGCCCAGGTCGAACTCGGCCAGCACCTGCCGCAGACGCTCGGCACCCGTATCCGAGCGGGCGGCCAGGCAGACCTCGGCGCCGCCATCCCGCCAGCGCCGGAGCTGATCCATGATGCCGGCCAGAGCGTTGTGCACACTGGCGCCCGAAGCGACGGCCAGGGAGCGCAGGGAGCCGTTGTCCACGAACGGAAATACCAGGGAGGCCCCGTCGCCCTCGACCCGCAGCTCGTCCAGGGGCACCCGGTA
>JAPUJL010000008.1 GCA_027296185.1 SAR324 cluster bacterium
CCGCCCCGTTAAATCTCCTGGAGCCGGGCGGCGGTCGCCTCCCAGATTCGGCGGTGCAGATCCCGGTTGGCCTTCCGGTCGGTGCGAATTTCGATGACCCGGGTTTCGCCGGATTTCAGGCTTTCCCGTACCAGGCGCCGGAAATCCCCCCAGTCGGTGGGCCGGGAAAGCGCCACCCCGTAGGCCGCGCAGAGCGAGGCGAAATCGATCCCGTGGGGGGTGGCGAAGTGCTCCTCGAAGGGCGGGTCGAACCCGGCGACGGGCAACATCTCGAAGATGCCGCCCCCGTCATTGTTGAGCAAGATCACCGTGAGCGCCAGGCCGTGCTGCTTGGCCGCGAGAAGCCCGTTGGCGTCGTGATAGAAGGCCAGGTCGCCCGTCACGAGCACCGCGGGACCGGCGGCGCCATGGGCCGCCGCCGCGCCCAGGGCGGAGGACAGGGTGCCGTCGATGCCGTTGGCGCCCCGGTTGACCAAGTGGCGCACCCGGCGCTCGGTGAGGGGGGTGAAGGCGTCCAGGTCCCGCACGGGCATGCTGCTCGCGGTGTATTGCAGCGCTCCGCTGGGCAGCAGCCCGGCCAGCTCCCAGAACACCCGCCCCTCGAACCACTCGCCGTCCAGCCCTGCCGGAGGCGGCTCGGCGAACTGCTGGGCGATGGCCTCGCCCGCCGCCCGCGACGCCGCCCGGAACCGCTCGAGCCAGGCGGACTCCCGGGGCGGCTCTCGTGGCGGTGTAGCGCCCAGGGCCTCGGCCAGAGCGCCGCAGAAAGCCACCTCGTCGGCGGCGACGAGGGTCGTGGGATGGTGGGTGGGCTCCCGCCAACTCCCGCCGGGGTCGACCAGCACCACGGGGCAATCGGGATGTTCGTCCAGCAGCACTTCCACGTGCTTGGCGGTAGGGAAGCCGCCGAAGCGCAGCATCAGCTGCGGCTCCAGCGACCGGCGGAAGGTTTCCGCGCGGAGGATCGCCTCGCCGTGGGCGATCGGGCGGCCGATCTCCCGATCTCCCGCCGAGACCTGGGACGGCGGTTCGGCGAGGATCGGATATCCGGTGCAGCGGGCCAGAGCGGTGACGGCGAGAGAAAAGGGCGCTTCCTCGGATCGGCCGGCCGGCGTTCCATTGCCCTCGGTGCCGGGTGCATAAACGGGCGCCATCGGCCCGCACACGATCAGGCCGCGGGGCCGCTCCCGCACCTGCGCCGCGATGCGCTCGACACAATTCGCATCGGGTGCCGTGGGCGGGGCGATTCCCCGGCTGTAGGGGGCCGCGGAACCGGCCGCGCCACGGAATGCCCGGAGCAGCTCCGGCGGAACGTCGCCCGGCACGGGGGTGGGCTCCAGAGGCTTGCGGAAGGGGAAGTTGAGATGCACCGCGCCCGCCGGGGGCCGCGCCGCCTCGAACACCGCCCGCGCCGCCCAGGCCCGCAACTGCCGCAGGCTGGAGTCGGTCATCTCCGGCGTTCCCGCCTCCTGGAACCACTTCACCGCGCCGCCGTAAAGCTTGATCTGGTCGATGGTCTGTCCCGCCCCCACCCCACGCAGTTCGGGCGGCCGGTCGGCGGTGAGCACGATCAGGGGCACCCGGGCGTGGAACGCCTCGATCACGGCGGGATGGAAATTGGCCGCCGCCGTGCCGGAGGTGGACAGCAACGCCACGGGCCGGCCGGCGGCCTTGGCATGCCCGAGAGCGAAGAACGAGCTGCTGCGCTCGTCGATGTGGTTGTAAAGCGCAATCCCCGAATGGGCCGCCAGCGCAAACGTGAGCGGCCCCGAGCGGGAGCCGGGCGAGACGCAGGCCGCCCGCACACCGCCCCGGTGCAACTCGTCCACGAACGCCGCGGCCCAGAAGGTGTTTCGGTTGGCCCCCGCGGCGGCGGTGAAAGTATCTCCCGGGTCACTCATGGAGCAGGGCGGAAAGCATGGGCTGGAGCTTGAGTTGGGTCTCGAAATACTCCATCTCCGGGTCGGAATCGGCCACGATGCCCGCGCCGGTGAACAGCCGCGCCCGCCCCTCGCTGAGGGTCGCCGAGCGCAGGGCCACGGCGAACTCCCCCTCGCCGCGGGCGTTGAGCCAGCCCACCGGCCCCGCGTACCAACCGCGGTCGAATCGTTCCACGGCCTGGATCATCTCCAGCGCTTCGGCCCGGGGATGGCCGCCCACCGCCGGCGTGGGATGGAGCCGGGCCAGCAGCGGCAGCAGGGAAGGCGGCTCAGCCGCACGCACCGTGATCGGCGTGTAGAGGTGCTGCACGTTGGTCAGCTTGACCAGCCGCGGCTGGTCCGGCAACTCGATTTCGCCGCCCAAGGGCCGCACCGCCTCGAGGATCGCCTCCACCACGATGGCGTGCTCCTCCCGCTCCTTGGGGCTGCTCATGAGCCGCCGCCCAAGGGCCTCGTCCGCATCCGGACGGTCGCCTCGGGGCGTCGTGCCGGCCATGGCGCCCAGTTGCAGGGCGCCGCCCTCCAGCCGGGCCAGCCGCTCCGGCGTGGCCCCCAGGAACATCTGCCCCGCGCCGGGATCGACGATGAAGGAGAAGCAGTCGGGGTAGGCGCTGCGCAGCGCCCGCAGCACCGCTTGCGGGGCCCGTGGCACGTCGCCGAACAGTTCCACGGCTCGCGCCAGCACGACCTTGGAGAGGCGCCCGGCGCGGATTTTCTCGAGGGCGCCGGTGACGATCTCGAACCAGTGGCGGTGACCCTCCACCTCGTCCCCACGGGAGAGCCGGCCCGCCGATGGCCTGCCGCCGGTAGACTCGATCTTGCGCGCCGCCTTCCGCAACCGGGCCACGAGCTTGTCCAGGAACGCGGCCCGCTCCCCGGGGCGATCCTCCGCCGCCACGGGCACGCTGACGACCGTGTGGCTGCGGCCTCCCGTGCGGAGCACCATCCATTCGGGGACGACCAGTTGCGCTGCCCCGAAGCCCGGCCAGTCGGCGGCGCCGACCTCGTCGAAGAAGGCGAATCCGCCCAGGGCGTAGGGCACCGGGGGAGGCGCCTCGCCCTCGCAGGCCGTCACCGCGAGGCCGAGCGCCGTGCCCACCCGTTCCGCCAAATCGTGAAAGCGGCGCGGTCCCTCCCCGAGAAACCGCAGGGCCGCACCGCCGCCGGCGATCGCCAGGCCGTCCTTGGGCCGCTCCCAGGCGAAGCGGAAGCCGCCGCTCGCTTGGGGTTGACCGAGCCGCTCCAGGGGATCGGCGCCGTTGCCGGGCCAGACGTAACTCGCCACGACCGGCTCGCCGTGTTCCTCGGCCCGCTCCCGGGCCCGCGCGCAGAGCGCTTCCAGATTCATTAGCCGGTCATTTCGGGAGACGGCCCGCGTGGGGCGGAAGGCCCGCTGGGCGCCTCTTCCCGCCGCTCGCTGGGCGGGGAGGCATTGCCTTTCGCTCGGATTGCATCGATAACTCTTGAAGACGCGCCAGGGCGCACGGGATGCGGCAGTCCCTCGCCGAAATCGGTAGCCCCCGGAATCGCCCGGGTCCCGCAAGAGGCCCCGCCGCGCCCCTGAAGTTTACCCGAACCCGCGCGAGAACGTAAGGCGATACTCCCCGGTGGGAGCCCCCGGCCCCTCTCCTGGGCCCACCGCCGGCAATACCCCCGGCGATACCACAGTCAATTCCGCATCGGAGCCAAGATGGCCACCGCGATCAGCGAGCAGTTCCAGGACGTGATCTACGACAAAACCGATGGGGTCGCCACCGTGACGATCAACCGGCCCCAGGTGTACAACGCCTTCCGGCCCCGCACCATCGACGAGATGATCGCCGCGTTCCAGGACGCCTGGCACGACGAGGCGATCGGGGTCATCGTCCTGACCGGCGCCGAGGGGAACTTCTGCACCGGCGGCGACCAGAAAATCCGCGGGGAGGGCGGCTACGTGGACGACGAGAGCGGCGCCCCGCGCCTGCACGTGAGGGAATTCCAGCGGGTCATCCGCGAGGTGCCCAAGCCGGTGATCGCGGCGGTGGACGGCTACGCCGTGGGCGGCGGCCACGTCCTGCACCTGATCTGCGACCTCACCCTCTGCTCGGAGCGCGCCCAGTTCGGCCAGACCGGGCCGAAGGTGGGCAGCTTCGACGCCGGCTTCGGCTCCATCCTCCTGGCCCGTATCGTGGGGGAAAAGAAGGCGCGGGAAATCTGGTACCTGTGCGACCTCTACAGCGCCGAGGAGGCCCTCGCCATGGGGTTGGTGAACAAGGTGGTGCCCGCCGCGGAGCTGATGGCCGAAACGCGCCGCTGGTGCGATAAAATCCTCGCCAAGAGCCCCACGGCCCTGCGGTTCCTCAAGGCTTCCTTCAACGCCGACACCGATCACGTGTACGGAATTCAGGCCATTGCCCACGGCGCGACCAGCCTCTTCTACTCCACCGAGGAGGCCAGGGAAGGCCGCGAATCGTGGAAGGCCCGCAAGGAGCCCGACTTCAGCAAGTACCGCAGAACCCCCTGGTAAGCGCCGGGAGGGGCCGCACCGGGGGCCCCACGGTGGGACGGGGGGATGCCGTGGGATCGATCCCACGCAACCGCGCAATTGGGCAAAGGAGCGACGTGGAGATTCTGACGGCATACCTCATCACCTTCGGCTGGGCGCTGGTGGGATCG
>JAPUJL010000080.1 GCA_027296185.1 SAR324 cluster bacterium
CGAGTTGGTCATGAAGCGGGCGGTGGAATTGGCCGACCGGCCCGCCCTGATCGACGGGTTGAGCGGGCGGGCGCTCACCTTCGGGCAGTTGGCCGAGGGTATCCGCCGGGGAGCGGCGGGCCTGTCCCGGCGAGGATTCAAGAAGGGCGACGTGTTCGCCATCTACAGCCCCAACGTGCCCGAGTACGCGGTGGTCTTTCATGCCGTGGCGAGTATCGGAGGGATCAACACCACGATCAACCCGCTCTACACCGCCGACGAGCTGGCCCATCAGCTCAACGACTCCGGTGCGAAATACCTGGTGACCGTCGAGATGTTCCTGGACAAGGCCAAGGAAGCCGCCGCCAAGTCCCCGGTCGAGGAAGTGTTCGTCTTCGGCGAAGCGGAAGGCGCCACCCCCTTCGCGGCACTGCTGGATAGCGACGGCGACCCGCCCGAGGTGGCCATCGATCCCCGGGAGGATTTGGTGGTCTTGCCCTACTCCAGCGGGACCACCGGGCGGGCAAAGGGGGTGATGCTGACCCACTACAATCTGGTCTCCAACATAACCCAGTTCGAGGCCATCGAGCGGCAGCACATGCTGGACGAGAACGACACCTTGGTGGGTGTGCTCCCCTTCTTTCACATCTACGGAATGGTGGTGATCCTCAACTACAGCCTCTACCGGGGCGCCCAGGTGGTCACCATGCCGCGCTTCGACATGGAGCAGTTCCTGCGCATCCTGCAGGACTACCGGGTGACCTTTGCCCACTTGGTGCCGCCCATCGTGCTGGGGCTGGCCAAGCATCCCCTGGTGGAGCAGTTCGATCTCTCCAACCTTCGGGGAATCTTCTCCGGCGCCGCGCCACTGGGCGAAAGCGTGGCTCAGGAGGCGTCCGCGCGGCTGGGGTGCCAGGTGATCCAGGGCTACGGCCTGACCGAGACCAGCCCGGTCACTCATGCGAGCCCGGACGACCCCTCACGGATCAAGTTCGCCTCCATCGGTCCCTGCATTCCCAACACCGAGGTGCGGATCGTCGATATCGAGACGGGCGGGGAGCTGGGAACCGGCCAGGAAGGCGAGTTGTGGATCCGCGGGCCGCAGGTGATGAAGGGCTACCTCAACAACCCGGAGGCCACCGCCGAATGCATCGACGCGGAGGGGTGGTTCCACACCGGCGACGTGGGCAAGGCGGACGAGGACGGCTACTTCTACATCGTCGACCGGGTCAAGGAGCTCATCAAGTACAAGGGCATGCAGGTGGCGCCGGCGGAGCTGGAGGCGGTGATGCTGGCCCATCCCCACGTGAACGACGTGGCCGTGATTCCCAGCCCCGACGAGGAGGCGGGCGAAGTGCCCAAGGCCTTCGTGGTGCTCAAGGGCGAGGCCAGCCCCGAGGAACTGATGGGGTTCGTGGCCGAGCGGGTGGCCCCCCACAAGAAGATCCGGCGCCTGGAATTCGTCGAGGAAATCCCCAAGTCCCCCTCCGGCAAGATCCTGCGCCGCATCCTGGTGGAGAAGGAGCGGGCCCGAGCCGGCTGACCGCTACCGCCCGCATCAGTCAGAGGATCGCGCCCTACACCCGCTCCCACTGGCCGGATTCGCCGGAGCGGAACGCCGCGTCGATCACGCGCATGTTGGCGATGGAATTCTCCAGGGGCAATGTCTGGGGGATTCCCTCCCGGATCGCCCGGCAGAAGAGATCGGTCTGGATCGTGTACTGGTTCACCGGATCGAAGGTCACCGTCTCCGATTTCACCCGATCCACCGGGGAACCCTCCCGGATCGAAATGCGCGCGGGCCGGTCGGGCGAGGGAATGATCACCATCTCCACCTCCAGGCTGCCTGCGGTGCCGTGGATCGTTGCCCGCTGGGAGGGCTGGATTTGGGTGCCGCAGATGAAGCTCGCCTGGACCCCGGGGAAATCCATCATCACCGTGCAGAGCCGGTCCGTGCCGAATTCGGGATCCCGCCCGATCGTGGCCATGACCCGCTGGGGCTCCCGCTCCAGGATGAAGCGGGTCGTGGTGATGGCGTAACAGCCGATGTCCATCATGCCACCACCGCCCACCTCCGGCCGGTTGCGGATGTCCTCGGGGTTCACGTTGTTGTAACCGACGAACGTTTGTACGGCGAGCACGTCGCCGATCCGCCCCTGCCGCACCAATTCCCGGGCGTGCAGCCATTGGGGGTGGCTGCGCACCATGAAGGCCTCCATGATCAGCTTGCCCGTGCGCTCCCGCACGTCGAGCAGGGTCTCCGCCTCCGCGGCGTTCATGGCGATCGGCTTTTCGCACAGCACGTGCTTGCCCGCCTCGGCGGCCTTGATCGTCCAGGGGACGTGCAGGTGGTTGGCCAGCGGAATGTAGACCGCCTCGATGGCGCGATCGGCCAGCAGCTGGTCGTAGGAGCCGTAGGCACGGGGAATGCCGAATCGATCGGCCTGGTCCTGGGCCTTCTCCAGGCTGCGCGAGGCGATGGCTTCGATACGGCAGTGCGCGCTCTGCAGCATGGCGGGAATGGTGCGGTTCTTTGCGAAGTTCGAGGCACCCAGGACGCCCCATACGACCTTCTCCATATCCGGCTCCGGCAGAGGTGGACGGTCACCATTCGTTCTGCGGCTCGGCACGGGAATTCCGCCCGCCGCCCAGGATGTCTTCTACCCCATAATCGAAAACAGCGCGCGGCACAAAGGAGTTCGCCCCGAATTGGCACTGGGGTCCGCACTGGGGCCGGAACTGGGCCGAAACTGGGGACGGTATCGGGGCGCCGGCGCCACTTGCGGCATCGCCGATTTCTCGATCGATCGGCCTCCGTCGAGCGCGCGGCGGGTTTCCGAATCCGAAATTTCGCGTAACATCGTTAGTTTGGAGCGGGAACGCTCCCCATCGAACGGAATGGGTAACAGCGAAATGAAGCGATGGTCGGATCGGCGTTCCCGCCGGAAACGCCATGGTGAAGGCCCCTCGTGCTACTGCAGAGGGGCCGATCAACCGGTCCGGGCGGGGCTCGGCGCCATGGTTGGTGGAAAGATAGCGATTGGACGGATCGGCGCCCGACTTTTTATCGTCGGATTCATCGCTGGCGGGTTCACGGCAGCGGTCTCCCCGATCGCTCACGGCAACTCCCATGCCCGAAGCGATTCCGCGGTGGAGCGGATCGTCGTGGTGCAGGCCGACAACGGCACGGCAGAGGCCGCGGCGGGCGACCCCAGATATCGCAGCCTGGAAGGCGACCCCGCCGCCATCGAGGAAGGACAGCGCACCTTCCACATTCATTGCGGCGAATGCCATGGCGTCGGCGGCCGGGGCGCTCTCGGCCCCAACTTTACCGACGATGTGACGCTCCACGGGGACCGCTACGAGGACATGGTCAACGTGGTCACCAACGGCGTTCGGGGACGGCCCATGCGCTCCTGGATCATGAAACTGGGGCCGGTGCGGATCCGAGAAGTGGTCGCCTACGTCTACAGCTTGAAAGGCACCCACATCCGGAGCGGCGGCGAGACCCCCTTCAGCCTTCCCGAGCGGGGAATCGGCTCGCCGGCCGATACCCCCGGCTCCATCGAATAAACCTCTGACCGGCCCCGCGGCGGCGAGCGGTTCCGCTCCGCGCCGCGGGGGCCCGGCACGGAATTCCCGTTCGGGGCGAACGGAGAGGGCGTTTGGCGGCCGGTGAGTGAAACGTTGAACCTCGACGAATATAGGGACGATCGAATGGCCGAATCGATAGGCGCCTCGGGGGCGGGAATCGTGGCGCGGCTGCGGATGAC
>JAPUJL010000081.1 GCA_027296185.1 SAR324 cluster bacterium
AGGAATGGGAGGAACTGCTGGCGGAGATGAAGCGGCTGGCCGACCGGGCCGGCCATCTGCGCTTTTCGCTGCCCAAGGATCTCGGAGGGCAGGCGGGCTCCAACCTGGCCATGGCGATGATCCGGGAGCACCTGGCCGCCAAGGGGCTGGGGCTGCACAACGATCTGCAGAACGAATCGTCCATCGTCGGTAACTTTCCCCTCGTGCGGATTATCCACGACTTCGGCACGGCGGAGCAGAAGGCCCAGTTTCTGGAAGGGCTGATCACCGGCGAGACGCGCATGGGCTTCGGGGTCACGGAGCCCAACCACGGCAGCGACGCCACCTACCTGGAGACGACCGCCATCCGCGGCGGTGGCGACTGGATCATCAACGGGGTCAAGCGCTTCAACAGCGGCATGCACACCGCCACCCACGACGCCGTCTTCGCGCGCACCTCCGGCAAGCCCGGACAGACCCAGGGCATCACCTGCTTTATCGTGCCCGTCGATTCGCCCGGATTCGACGTGCCGTACATGCACTGGACGTTCAACATGCCTACCGATCACGCGGAGGTGACGCTCGCCAACGTGCGGGTGCCTTCCAGCAGCGTCCTGGGCGAGGTGGGCGACGGGGTGCGGCTGATGCAGCACTTCTTTCACGAGAACCGCATCCGCCAGGCCGCCTCGGGCGTGGGCGCGGCCCAGTACTGCATCGACGAGTCGGTCAAATACGCGCTGGAGCGCCACACCTGGGGCAAGCCGCTGGCCACCAACCAGGCCATCCAGTTTCCCCTGGCCGAACTGCACACCGAAGCGGAGATGGTGCGCAACCTGGTCTACAAGACCGCCTGGCACCTGGACCGGAACGATCACATGCTCGTCACCGACCAGGTCTCCATGGCCAACTACCGCGGCAACCGGCTGGTGTGCAACGCGGCGGACCTGGCCATGCAAGTACACGGCGGCATCGGTTACACCCGGGCCAAGCCCTTCGAGCACATCTACCGCCACCACCGCCGCTACCGGATCACCGAGGGTTCGGAGGAAATCCAGATCCGCAAGGTGGCCGGCCACCTGTTCGGCTACCTGGGCAAGCGGCGCTGAAGCCCCGCCCGGGGGGAACGGCCAGCGGCGCGCGTCAACGGCGGCGTGGATTTTGGCGGGTGGGCCGGCCCTGTGATAAGGTCGTGCGCATTCCCTAACCAACCGCAGCGGAGCCCTCATGCCCCTGACCTCCCCGGAAGAATTGCGCGCGCTCTACGGCGAGCCGCTGGAACTTTCGCGAAAGAAGGTGTTGCCCAAGCTGGATGCCCATTGCCGGGCCTTCATCGGGATTTCCCCGTTTCTGGTGTTGAGCACCTCCGATGCGGAAGGACGGGTGGACGCGTCGCCCCGGGGCGATGAGCCGGGGTTCGTGAAAGTGCTCGACCCCCACCGGCTGCTCATGCCCGACCGCCGCGGCAACAACCGGGTCGATTCGCTGGGGAACGTGGTGGCGAATCCCCACGTGGGCTTGCTGTTCTTCGTGCCGGGGATGAACGAAACCCTGCGGGTGAACGGGCGGGCGGAGATCGTCACCGATCCCGAATCGCTCGCGCCCCTCGCCGCCAAGGGCAAGGTGCCCAAGAGCGCGCTGCTGGTCATCGTGGAAAAGGCCTTCCTTCATTGCGCCAAGGCGCTGATCCGCTCCCGGTTGTGGGAGCCGGAGCGGCGGATCGAACGGTCGAATTTTCCCCCCTTCGGCCGCATGCTCTCCGACCAGATCGGCGGGCTCGACCCGGAAGAGACCGAAAGCTATATCCAGGAAGGGTACCGCGACCGGCTGGATTGACCGCCGGCGTTACCGGCCTGCCGGCGGGGGCGGCGGGCTCCGCACCCTAGTCCTTCAACCACTTGGGGTTGTCGATCTCCAGGGCGCCGATCAGGGTTTGGCGCAGGTGCTCGATCAAGGCTTCGTCCTCCCAGCCGATCTCGCCGCTGCGGATGCGGCGGGCCAATTCCGCGTTCTGGGCGCTGAGTCCGTCCAGGGCATCCGCCAGCAAATCCCTCAGCCGGGCGGATTCCGCCTCCTCCAACGCCGGTCCCAGTTCCAGCTCCCGCTGCACCTGGGCCAGGACGTTGATGACGACCCGCGTCTTGAAGCGCTCCCGTCCGGCGAGCTTCGGCAGCAGCTCCTGCTCCAGATAGGTGCGTGCCGCCAGGAGCAGATCGGCGGCGGGCGGCAGGGGTTCGGGCATCGTCGGATTCCGGGACTCGTGGGGGGCGCACGGCGCCCAGTGCTTTTGGAAGAAAGGTGCTTGGGGAAGCCTACCGCTTGGGGAAAACCAAGGTCAGGAAGTCGTGGAGCGGCTCCTCCATCCGCCTGCCGATGGCGAGACCCTCCACCTCAATCCCGCCGCCATGCCGGTAGGCCTGTCCCTTTTGCAGGCAAATGAGCGCCCAGCGCAAGCAGCCGAAGGCCTCCCAGAAGAACACGTGCTCCGGGTCCACCGGGCCGCCACCCGCCTCCTCGTAGGCGCGGAACAGTTCCTCGCGCTCGCCGAATCCGCCCACCGGCTGGGCGCCGCCGAAGCGCCAGGTCCTCACGCAGACCCAGCCCAGATCGAACATGGGATCGCCCAGGTGGCCGATCTCCCAATCCAGCACGGCGCGGATGCCCGATTCGTCCACGATGAAATTCCCGTTGCGGAAGTCGCCATGCACCACCGCCGTGCGCGCCCGTTGCGGAAGGTGTG
>JAPUJL010000082.1 GCA_027296185.1 SAR324 cluster bacterium
CGCGCCCGCGCTGTGTGCGGTCACCTCGCCCACCGTGAATTGCTACAAACGCCTTCAGGTGGGCGCCGATCTGTATGGTCCCCGCTCGGGATACACCTGGACGCCGGCGTTCATCTCCTCCGGCGACACCACCCGTACCCAGATGATTCGCACCGCCGGGCCGGGCCATTTCGAGGACCGTACCGTCTCTGCCGGGTGCAATCCTTATTTGGCCTTGGCGGCGTATATCTCCGCCGGCATGGACGGCGTTCGCCGCAAGCTGGATCCTGGCGAGCCCAATCTGGGCAACCTCTACGAGGTGGGCTTGGAGGAAATTCAGCGGCGAGGCATCCGCCTCCTGCCGCAATCCCTTAGCGAGGCTCTGGACGCGCTGGAAAAGGACGAGGTCATCCTGGACTCGCTGGGTGCCATCAGCGGGGAGTTCGTGGCCCTCAAGCGCGCGGAGTGGAAGGAGTACCACCGGCAAGTGAGCCCGTGGGAAATCGAGCGCTATCTGACCCTGTTCTAGTACTACGTTTTTAGATGGAACCGCCCATGGACACGGATAAGCGCAGATAAAAATAACATCAACTACTTACATCGGCGTCGATCTGCGTTCATCCGCGGTTGCATCCTAAGTTAGCGCCAATGGGGGTTTAGCGTGGCTTTCCTGATCCGGTGCCCCAATTGCGGCGAACGAAGCGTTTACGACTTTCGCTTCGGTGGTGAACTGTTGCGAAGGCCCGGCCCCGGGGCATCCGCTCAAGAATGGGACGGTTATTTTTACTTTCGCAAGAACGAGGCGGGACGGCAGCACGAGTGGTGGTACCACAAGTTGGGCTGCCGCAAGTGGTTCGTCGCGGTGCGCGATACCCAAACCAACGCGGTCGTTGAAACCCTCTGGCCCGAAGAACCGGCGGGATAACCATTCGGGATGAATTAGGGTGATCCAACCCGTGAAGGACTACCGACTGCCCGCCCACGCCGATCTGTTCCCCGATCGCTCCCAGATAGCCTTTACCTTCGAGGGCAAGCGCCTCGCGGCCTACCCGGGGGAGACCGTGGCCTCCGCCCTGTACGCCGCGGGGGTGCGCGTTTTCAGCCGCAGCTTCAAGTACCATCGCCCGCGGGGGCTGCTCTGCGTTGCGGGGAAGTGCCCCAACTGCCTGATGAACGTGGACAAGGTGCCCAACGTGCGCTCCTGCACGGAGCCGGTGCGCGAGGGGATGATCGTCCAGCGCCAGAATGCCTGGCCCTCCGCCGATCACGATGTTCTCGCCGTGTTCGACAGACTGGACCGCTTTCTTCCGGTGGGCTTTTATTACAAGACCCTCATCCATCCCCGCTTCCTGTGGCACCTGGCCGAGCCCATTATCCGGCGTATCGCCGGGCTGGGAAAGGTGGACGTCCACGACGTCTCCGAGCGGCACTACGATCATCATTACCAGCATACGGAGCTGGCGGTCGTGGGCGGCGGACCCGCGGGGATGACGGCTGCCCTGGAAGCCGCGCGTCACGGCGCACGGGTGACGCTGATAGACGACCAGCCATCCCTCGGAGGACACCTGCGCTGGCAGGCGCGGGTCTATGAGGACATACCCGAGTACGCCGGGCTCACCGGCAGCGAGATTGCCGCCCGGCTTGCCGAGGCGGTCAGGGCGAGTCCGCATATTCACCTGCTGTCCGGCGCGACCGCCTTCGGACTGTACGAGGGCAACCTGCTGGGGGTGCTGCAGGGCCGCCGGATGATCAAGCTCCGCGCCGGACGGATCGTCGTCGCCACCGGGTGTCACGAGGCTCCTCTCGTGTTTCGCAACAACGACCTGCCCGGGGTATGGCTGGGCAGCGGCGTGCTGCGGCTGATGCACCTGTATGGCCTGAGGCCGGGCAATCGCGCCCTGGTGGTGACCTGCAACGATTCCGGCTACCGCCTGGCCAGCGATCTCATCGGGGCCGGGGTCGAGGTGACGGCCCTCGCCGATGCCCGCGCCGCAGTGCCCGAGCACCTGGAGGCGGCGGGCGCGTTGCGGGCCAGGGGGGTGGCCCTGTTCGCTTCCTGCACCATTGCCGAGGCCCACGGCCGGCGCCACGTCTCGGGCGCCACGCTCGGCCGGCTCGGCGAGGGCGGCTGGTCGGGCGAGCAGTGGCGCATCTCCTGCGACCTGATCTGCCTCGCGATGGGATTTCAGCCCGCCAACGCGCTGCTTCACCAGGCGGGCTGCCGGATCGCCCACGACGATGCACTGGGCGAGGCCGTTCCCGTCGAATTCACCCCCACGGTGGCGGCTGCCGGCGAAGTCACCGGTATTCACGACCTGCGGGCGGCATTGCTGCAAGGGAAGATCGCCGGGATGGAGACCGCCCGAGCAGTGCGGGGCGGGGGCGACGATGGCCTCGCCCAGCCCTTGCGGAAAGCCCGGCGGGAGCAGGAGGAGACCGAACGGCGCTACCGGGCGGATTGGGACGGCAGGCCCCTCTTCCAGGTCCCTCGAACGGGCAAGAAACGCTTCGTTTGCTACTGCGAGGACGTGACGGAGCAGGACCTCATCGACGCCATGGAGGAGGGATTCGAGCACCTCGAGCTGCTGAAGCGATACAGCACCGTTTCCATGGGGCCCTGCCAGGGGAAGATGTGCCAGGCGGCCGCCATCGGTATTTGCGCGCGGGAGGCGGGACGGAGCATCCAGGAAACCGGCACCATCACGGCCCGGCCGCCCATTGTGCCGGTGCCCCTGGGCGCGCTGGCAGGTCCGGCGCACATCCCCCTGCGGGTCACCCCCATGCACCAAAAGCACCTCCGGCTCGGCGCCCACATGATGGAGGTCGGGCAATGGCTCAGGCCTCACTCCTACGGCTCGGTCGAGGAGGAGTACCGGGCGGTGCGCGAGCGCGTGGGAATGATCGACGTGAGCACTCTGGGCAAGCTGGATGTTCGCGGCAGGGACGCCGCCCGGCTGCTGGATCGGGTATACACCAACACCCACTCCAACCTCGGCATCGGGCGTACCCGCTACGGGGTGATCTGCGCCGACAGCGGAGTCATTCTGGATGACGGCACGGTATCCCGGCTCGGCGAAGAGCAATTCCTCATCACCACCACCACGGGCAATACGGAACTGGTGGAGGAATGGTTCAAGTGGTGGACGGCGGGAACGGGTATGTGCGTCCACACCACCAACGTCACCGCCGGGTTGGCCGCGATCAACGTCGCGGGTCCCAAGGCGCGCGACGTGCTGGGCCGGCTCACCAACGTCGATCTGAGCCCCTCTGCGTTCCGGTAC
>JAPUJL010000083.1 GCA_027296185.1 SAR324 cluster bacterium
GGGAGCACGCATTTCATCGGGCCGCCGTTCGCGGTTTTGCCGGTAGCGTGGGGTCGAGTATCGATCGGGGGAAGGCGCCGGGCATTAGATTACTGGCGGGCCGGCGCTGCCGAACCGCCGGATGCGGAAAAGGAGGCCGGATGGATTTCGGGATCTGCGTTGCGTCGAAGATCGACGAGGTGGGGCTGATCGCCCACATGGAGAACCTGGGCTATTCCCACGCCTGGGTGGCCGACACGCAAATGATGTGGAGCGACTGCTACGCCGTGCTGGCCCTGGCCGCCCAGCAGACCCGCACCATCCGGATCGGCACCGGGGTCGCCGTCGCGGGAACGCGCATCGCCCCGGTGACCGCCAACAGCATCGCCACCATCAACCGCCTGGCGCCGGGCCGCACCTTTCTGGGGCTGGGCACGGGCAACACGGCCATGCGTGTGATGGGTCACCGCCCGTTCAAGATCCGCGAATACGAGGACTACATCCGCGACGTGCGCGACCTGCTCTCTGGCGGCGAGGCGCAATTCACCTGGCGGGACCGCACCCGCCCCATCCGCTTCGTCATGCAGGAGCACGGGTTTCTCGGCCTGGAGCCGCCGATCCCGATTCACGTGTCGGGGTTCGGGCCCCGCTCCCAGGCGCTGGCCGGAAAGTACGGCGACGGGCTGGTGATCAGCATTCCCCGCGGGGGCACCGTGACCCGCGCCATCGCCAATGCCCAGGCGGGCGCTGAGGCGGCGGGCCGCACCCTGGACGGCTTCTACACCACCGCTCTGACCAACGTGCTGCTGCTGGAGCCGGGAGAATCCCTCGACGCGGAACGGGTGGTGCGGACCATCGGCCCGGCGGTGATGGCCAGCGTCCATTACCTCTACGACAAGATCGCCGAGGATGGTGGCGGCGACCCGCCCCCGTTCGTGCGCTCCATCTGGAAGGAGTTCTGCGACCTGATGGCGGAGGTCCCCGAGGAGCGCCGTCACCTGCGGGTGCACGACAGCCACTACGTGTTTCTGCACCCCGAGGAGGCGCGCATGGTCAACCCGGAGCTGATCCAGGGCTGCACCGTGGCCGGGCAGCCGGAGGAGATCGTCGAGCGGATTCGGAAGCTGGAGCGCGAGGGGCTGAGCCAGATCATGTTCCTCCCCCGGCTCGACCTGCAATACCGGCAGTTGGAGGACTTCACCCGCCGCGTCATGGAGCGCTATTGACGGGGCGTTGGCTGGCCGGCGCCCCGGGCGCTCCCCTTGGGCCCGCCGCCGGCGGCGCCGAACGAGTTCCTGCGCCCGCCCCTACAAGAAGTGTGTTTCGGCTTCCAGGCCGAGGAGGTACTTGCCGACGGTCTGGTAGTGGGATTTGCGCCCCTGGAGCTGCTGGGCGACGGTGTGCAGGTCCCGGAAGCGCCGCTCGAAGGGATTGGCGGTGAAGATGGCGCTGGCGCCGGCCGCCTCGTAGGCAAAGTCGCCCACGGCCTGGGCCTGGCGAATGGCATGGGTGGCGGCCAGCCGGATGGCGATGCGCTGCTCCAGGGTGACCTGGTGGGTGCGCTGCGCGGCCTCGCAGATGTCCGAGACGGACTGGATCAGGTAGGCCCGCGCCGAACGCAGTTGGGCCTCGGCCTGGGCCAGGTCGGACTGGGTGGCGGCGTTCTCGCGCAGGGTGCTGCTGTAGCCCCGCGGGGTCTTTTCCAGGGCCAAGCCGATGAAGTCGTCCAGCATGGTGCGGGCCACGCCCAGGGCGAGGCTGGCGAAACCGCAGGCGAAGAGATTGGTGGTCTTGAAGCGGTACAGCCAGCCGGGCTCCCGCACCTCGGAGAGGTCGTCCCGCATGAGCGTGTAGTCCTCGGGCACGAACCGCTCCTCGACGGCGAAGGCATCGCTGGCCGTGCCGCGGAGTCCGATCACGTGCCACACGTCTTCCAGGGTCACTTCCGCGGCGGGCAGGAGCACTACCCGGTGGACGATGCCGCCGTCCTTGCCGCGCCGGGGCGTGCCGTCCGCCTCTTGGATGGGACAGTAGGCGCCCAGCCAGGTGGCATGGCGGCCGCCGCTGGCGAAGGACCAGCGGCCCGTCACGCGGTAGCCGCCCTCCGTGACCACCGCCCGCGCTTCCGGCTGGGCGGGGCCCCAGGCCAGGATGGCGCGGGGATCGCCGAAGATGCGCCGCGCCACAGCGGGCTCCAGGTAGGCCGCGGAGATCGCGCAAACGGCGTTCTGGCAGACGTTCCAGGCGGGGCTGGCGTCGGCGGTTCCGATCGCCTCGACGACGGCCATGAAGGTGAGCGGATGCACCTCGGCGCCGCCCACCGAGCGGGGAAGCAGGAGCCGGAACAGCCCGGCATCGATCATGGCGTCCAGCAACGCCGAGGGAATCCTCCGCTCCCGCTCGATTTCTTCGGCCGCCTCGGCGATCCGGGGCAACAGCGCGCCTACCCGCTCCAGGTAGAGCTTTTCTTCCGAGGCCGGGCCGGTGCCGGCGGAAGGCGATTCGGATGGACGGAGCATGGACAGCCTGTGGGGGTTTGGCGGGGATCGCTGACGCACTTCCTTCCCCAGCGGCGCAGTCTAGGGCGCCCGGCGGGTCGATGTCCACCTCGGACTTTCGCGCCGGGCGCGAACACGGAAACGCAAGCGGGACGACCCGATGGCTGAGCGGGGCATCCAGCGCCGGGAACTGCTGCGCTGGGCATTGACCGGGGGCGTCGGGATCGGCGCGATCGACGGCTCGGCCGG
>JAPUJL010000084.1 GCA_027296185.1 SAR324 cluster bacterium
GGGGTTCGGCACCACCCACACGAACCCGTACCGCTCCTCCACGGGCAGGGGGATCAGGCTCATCGTATCCGGGTCCAGGCCCGCGAATCCGTAGTCGCCGTCGGGGATGGAAATCAGCCGCCCCTCGGTATCGTAGACCAAGCCATGGTACGGGCAGGCGAAATTTCGCCGTCCCTTGCCGGCGGCTTCCTCGGCCACGGCGGCGCCCCGGTGCCGGCACACGTTGAGGAAGGCGTTGACGCGGCCGTCCGGACCGCGGACGGCGAGGATCGGAACGCCCGTGTCGCACCCGGTGAGGAAATCGCCCGGCTCGGGCAACTGGCAGGAGAATCCCACCACGATCGGATGATTGCGGAACAGGATCTCCTTCTCCTGGCGCAGTTGCGTCTCCGACGTGTAGGTGGAGACGTCCAGGTAGGAGATGCGCTCCCGCAGACTCTCCTCGGGACGCTCCCGGTAAGCGAGCATCCGCTTCGTCATCTGGATTTGGGTTTCCCGGTTCATGGGCTCTTGCCTCTCTCCGCTCACTGCGCGGTTTTGTTTGGGGGCACAGCGCTTCGGGGCTCAGGCGCTCTTGGAAAACGCCGGAGGTTCCGCCTCCATCCGCTTGAGCTCGGGCAGCACCGCGTCGGCGAAGAGCCGCAGGTTGCGCTCCGCCTCGTCGTAGGGCATGCCGCCATAGCTGAAGGCCCCGACCAGGCCGCCGCAACCGGTGCGTTCGTGGATGAAGCGGATCTTGTCCAGCACCTGTTGCGGCGTGCCGTAGGGCATCAGCTCGACGAACTGAGCCGCCGATTCCGAGGATCCGGTGCGCTCGATGTGGCGGGCGATGCGGTGATAGAAGTCGTAGCCCTTCAGGTTCTTCAGGTGGCCCGCGGCGAACTCGTAGTGCTTCATCACCGAGTGGTAGTAGTCGCCGATGTACTTGTGGGCCAGTTCCTTGGCGCGCCCTTCGTCCCGGTCCACGAACACGAATGCGGTGCTGATGGGCGGCGGGGCGTCGCGGCCATTGGCCTCGCGGAACGCGGCGTTGTAGATGGCGAAGTCCTTTTCCACCTCGGTCCAGGGCTTTTGCGGAATCACCAGAATCCCCAGCCCCAGCCGCGCCAGGATGGGCAACGAGTCCGGCGACATGGTCGCGGCGTAGGTGCGGTCCTTGAACGACTTGAAGGGCGCCGGGCGAATATCCCGCCGGGGCTGCTGGACGTATTTTCCGTCGTACTCGCAGTAGCCCTGCTCCAGCGCCGTGGAGATGATTTCGACGTACTCGGCGAACATCTCCCGCGATTCGCCCATGGGTACGCGGAAGCCCTCGAACTCCACCCGCCCCAGCCCGCGGCCGACGCCTAAGATCATCCGGCCGTTGCAGAGGTTGTCCAGCATCGCCACCTGCTCCGCCACGCGGATCGGGTCGTGCCAGGGCAGCACCACGACCATGGAGCCCAGGTAGACCTTCTCGGTGCATCCGGCCATGTAGGTGAGGAACTGAATCACGTCCGGGCTGACCAGATAATCGGTGAAGTGGTGCTCCGTGCTCCACACCGACTCGAACCCCAGCGGCTCGACCATCCGGGCCAGCCGCAACTCGTTCTGATAGACCTCCAAATCCGTCAGGCGGTTTTCGGGATTTTGGAAGAACGCCGTGTAGCCAACGTGCATGGGAGTCCCTTTCGCGAAAGCGGAATGGATAAAACACCGGCCCCGTCCCGCTGATGCAACCAGCGGCGGACCGAAATCCAATATCTACTAGGGCCGTGGGGATTCGGTCAAGGAAAGTAGTGTGCGAATAGCGGGCTTCACCGAATTCGATCGATCGAGTCCCCGCTTGAAGGTGGTGGCGGATTTGGTGTAGCGTTCCGGGGGTCGAACGATTTTGCGGCGCGCGACGCGCGATTCGGACGTCAACCCCTTAGCGAGCGGAGGCAATCATGATCTTCCAGAAAATCGGAGCGGGGCTGCTGGGCCTCGCGATGGCCGGGGCGCTGACGCTCCCGGCGGTCGCCCAGGAGCCGGTGCGAGTGGGGATGATCGAGCCGTTCTCCGGTCCCGTGGCTCAGATCGGGATCGAGGTTTACGAGAGCGCGCAGTTCATGGCCGATCGAATCAACGCGGGCGGTGGAGTGCTGGGCGGCCGGCCCCTCGTGATCGTGCGGTTCGACAACGCCATGAACGCCGAAAAGACCACCCAACAGGTGAAGAAGGCGATCGACGAGGGAATCCGCTTTATCAGCCAGGGGGTGGGCTCGAACCATGCCCTGAACATCATCAAACAGTTGGAAAAGCACAACAAGCGAAACCCCGAGAAATCGGTGCTGTACCTGAATCACTCGGCGGTAACCACGGCGTTCACCAACGAGCTGTGCTCCTTCTGGCACTTCCGCTTCGACGCCAACGTGGACATGAAGGTCGCGGGTCTGGCGACCCAGATGGGCCGGGATCCGAACGTGAAGCGGATCTACATGATCAACCAGAATTACGCCTACGGAAAATCTTTCCAGGCGATCGCCCGCATCATGATCGCTCAGCGCACGAGCGCGGAACTGGTGGGCGACGACCTGATCGTTCCCTTCGGCAAGGTGCTGGACTTCACCCCCTACGTGGCCAAGATCAAGTCCGCGGACGCGGATACCGTGTTGACGGGTAATTGGGGTGCGGACATGGTGCGCCTGGTCAAGGCCACCGCCGATGCCGGGCTGGACGTGCAGTTCTATTCGATCTATGGCGGCCTGCCGGTCTCCATCAACGGCTACGGCATTGAGGCGGGAATGGCCGTGCGCATGAAGCAAATCACTGAGATGCACCTGAACGACTACCAGCAAGACGAATTGACGCCGATCATGGCGGCCTATCTGGCCAAGTACGGCCACACCTGGTACGGGGACCGCCAGCGGTTGATCTGGGAGATGTTCGCCAAGGCGCTGAACAAAGCGGGCAGCGACGATCCGGTCGCGGTAGCCTATGCTCTGGAAGGGATGACCCATCCGGGGCCCAATGGAGAGATCTGGATGCGGGCGGAGGACCACCAGATTCACTTTCCGTTGGTGGTCAGCACGCTCGACGACCGGGCGCCCCGGAAAATCGTGTACGAGAAGCAGAACCTGGGCGTGGGCTGGAAGACCGACGGCTGGGTCAGCCGGGAAGACTTGACTCTGACGACCACCTGCGACATGAAGCGCCCCACCTGATCCGGCTGCGCCGCGAAGGGCTCCGCTGCTCTCCGAGAGCGGCGGGCCTGTCCGCGGGTGAGGCGCCGAACCGCATGAAAGTCGCCCCCCCGCCCGGCGGCTCCCGGTGCGGAATGCGGCCAACCTGAGAAAGTGACCGCTTTGGAAGTCTTGCTGTTCTCCCTGTTCAACGGGATTCTCTACGGCTTGTTACTGTTCATGCTGTCGAGCGGGCTCACGCTGATCTTCAGCATGATGGGCATCCTCAATTTCGCCCACGCCAGCTTTTTCATGCTGGGCGCCTACTTCGCCTACCAGATCAGCAAGTACGTGGGCTTCTGGCCGGCGCTGATCTTCGCCCCGCTGATCGTGGGCGTCGTGGGGGCGCTGATCGAGCGCTACGGGCTGCGGCCCGTGCACAAGTTCGGTCACGTGGCGGAATTGCTGCTCACCTTCGGGCTGGCCTTCGTCATCGAGGAGGTGGTGCAGATGATCTGGGGCAAGGCGCCGGTGCCCTACGAAATTCCGCAGAGCCTGAAGTTCCCGGCGTTCAATTGGCTGGGACTGGATTACTCGGCCTACCGGGTGTTCATGGTCTTGATCTCCGTGGCGATCTTCGTGGGGTTGTACGCGTTCATCAAGCGCACCCGGGTGGGCCTGATCATCCAGGCGGCGCTCTCTCATCCCGGCATCGTAGGCACCCTCGGCCACAACGTGCCGCGCATCTTCATGTTGGTCTTCGGCTTCGGCAGCGGACTGGCGGGCATCGCCGGAGTGCTGGGCGGCAACGCCCTGGGCACCGAGCCGGCCATGGCCATCCAGTTGGGCACGATCGTGTTCGTCGTGATCGTCGTGGGCGGGCTGGGCTCCCTGGGCGGGGCGCTGATCGCCTCGATCTTCATCGGCATCCTGACGAACATCGCGGTTTCCTACGATATCTCGTTCCGCGGCTTCTTCATGGCGCTCGGCGTCAGCAAGGACGCGGTGGGGGTGGGCTCCGATCTCGTCAACATGACCAGCGCGGGCATCTCCCCGATATTGCCCTACCTGTTGCTGGTGCTGATGCTCATCGTCCGGCCCCGGGGCCTCTTCGGAAAGCGTGACGTATGAGACGCCTACTGGGAAAGTCCGGCGTGTGGCTGGTGGGGGCCGCGATCATCCTGCTCACCCCGGCCATCTTCGATTCGGGGTTCGCCCTGTCGATCATGGGGCAGATGGGCGTCGCCATCATCTTCGCCCTCGCCTACAACATGCTGCTGGGGCAGGGGGGGATGCTCTCCTTCGGGCACGCCGTCTATTTCGGACTGGCCGGATATTTCACCATCCACTACCTGACGCTGATGGGGGACGAGGTGGTGGGCTACTTTCCCGTCAGCCTGCTGCCCATCTTCGGCGGGGTGGTGGGGCTGATCTTCGGGATAGCGATCGGGTTCGTCTCCACGCGGCGCGCGGGCACCACCTTCGCCATGATCTCCCTCGGCTTCAGCGAGATGGTGACGGCGCTGACTCTGATCCTCGTGGCCTTCTTCAACGGAGAGGAGGGTATCCAGACCGACCGCTGGGTGGGGCCGGAGCCCCTGGGCATCACCTACGGCCCGGATATCCAGGTCTACTTCCTGATCGGCGTGTGGTGTTTCCTGGCCACGCTGGCCATGTACGCCATCACGCGCACTCCCTTCGGCCGCATGTCCAATGCCGTGCGGGATAACCCGGAGCGCGCGCAGTTCGTCGGCTACAATACCCAGCGGGTGCGCTGGCTGGCCTTCGCCCTTTCCTCGTTCTTCGCCGGTCTGGCGGGCGCGCTGCACGCCATCAATTTCGAGCACGTGGGTTTCGAGACGGTGGGGCTGGCCCAGTCGGGGATCGTGTTGTTCATGGTCTTCATCGGCGGGGTACGCAACTTCTCCGGACCGATCCTGGGCGCGGTGCTGATCACCCTGCTCACGTCGACCCTGGGCGGGATCACCGAGGCGTGGCTGCTTTACTTCGGAGTCTTCTTCGTGCTCATGGTGATCTTCGCGCCGGGCGGCCTGGCTGGGCTGATCATGCTCCACGAGCCGGTCTGGAAGACGGACGTCCGCCTGCTGCGCGGGATGATCCTGCCTTACGCGGGCGGCCTGGGTACGGCCCTGATCGCCGGAGTCGGGGTGATCGGACTCATCGAGCTGATCTACTTCAGCTCCCACAAGCTGACCGGGGAATCGCGGATGGTGCTATTGGGGGTCGAGACCAGCGTGTTCAGCGCGGTCCCGTGGCTGGTGTGCGCGGCTATCGCGGCCGGGGGAATCGTCCTGTGCCGCAAGTCCTTTCCCCGCATGGCGCGGAGCTGGAACGCCGCCATTGACGAGGTGAGGGCGAGGGCCGCCGCATGACCGCCGCCCTTGAGCTCATCGGTCTCCGCAAGAACTTCGGGCAGGCGGAAATCATTCGCGGCGTCGATCTGACCATTCCGGTGGGCGAGCGCCACGCCATCATCGGGCCCAACGGCGCGGGCAAGTCGACCATTTACAACCTGATCAGCGGCAAGTACCGCGTCACCGCGGGCACCATCCGGCTGCTGGGGCGGGACATCACCAACCGCGCGCCCCACCAGGTGAACCGCATGGGGCTCAGCCGCAGCTTCCAGGTGACCAACATCTTCCCCCGCATGACGGTCTTCGAGAACGTCCGCTGCGGCGTGTTGTGGTCGATGGGCTGCAAGTACTCCTTCTGGCGCTTCGTCGACCGCCGCCGGGACGTGACCGAGCGCACCGAGCAGATTCTGGAAAGCATCGGCATGAGCGCCAAGGCCCAGACCCCGGCGGAACTGCTCTCCTATCCCGATCAGCGGGCGCTGGAGGTGGGGATCACCATCGGCTGCGGGGCGGAGGTCGTCCTGCTGGACGAGCCCACCTCGGGCATGAGCCACAGCGAAACGGAGCGCATGGTCGAGCTGATCCGCACCATCTCCGAGGGCAAGACGGTGGTGGTGGTGGAGCACGACATGGGCGTCGTTTTCGATCTGGCGGACCGCATCTCGGTGCTGGTCTACGGCCAGATCATCGCTTCCGACGAGCCACAGCGCATCCGCGGCAACGCGGCGGTTCAGGAAGCCTACCTCGGCAGCGAGCAAGCATAGATGCTGGACGTCCAAGACCTGCACGCCTACTACGGCAAGAGCCA
>JAPUJL010000085.1 GCA_027296185.1 SAR324 cluster bacterium
TGCCCGAGCACCCGCTGGCCCAACGGGGTTACACGAGCGTCGGCTGCGAGCCCTGCACGGTTCCCCCGCTGAATTTGGGCGACCGCCGCAGCGGGCGCTGGGCGGGGCACGAAAAAATCGAGTGCGGCATCCACGGGCTCGGCGGCACAGGCGCACCGAGCGCCGAGAAACTTCGGCCGTCGCGGGACGGTGCGCAGCCCCTCGGCCGGTGAACGGATCGTGACCCGCATCGGCGCGGAGGGGCCGCCGCGACATCCCGCTTCGGCACACAAATCGAGAATCTCGTCTTATGGAAGCGAACGACCGGGGCTGCGAATCCGGCAACGGTAACGGACAGGTCTTCATTGCGGGGGCGGGCCCGGGCGATCCGGAATTGCTGACCCTGAAGGTCTTTCAGAAAATCCAAGCGGCCGATGCCATCGCCTACGACGCTCTCGTCGGCGCCGGGATCGTCGAGCTGTTTCCGCCCCATGCGGAGCTGTTCTGCGTGGGCAAGCGGTCCGAAGAAGCCTGCTCGACCGATCAGGACACCATCCATTTCCTCCTCCTCCGCCTGGCCCGGGAGGGCAAGTCCGTGCTGCGGCTCAAGGGCGGCGACCCGTTCGTCTTCGGCCGAGGCGGCGAGGAGGTGGCCTTTTTGCGCAGCCGCGGCATCCCGGTGGAAGTGATCCCGGCGGTCAGTTCGGTAAACGCCGCGGCCGCCGGCGCGGGGATTCCCCTGACCCAGCGGGGGGTGAGCCACTCCTTCACGGTGCTGGAGGGGCACCGCCGCCACCTGGATCGCATCGATTGGGCGGCGCTGATCGCTCAACGGGGCACCTGGGTGTTCCTGATGGCCAAGGCCACCGTGTCCCTCATCGCCCAGCGGCTGTTGGAACACGGCGCGGAGCGGGAACTGCCCGTGGCCGTGGTGGAGAACGCCTCGCTGCCTCAACAGACCGTCACCTTGCTCACCCTCGCCACGGCGGCCGCGGCCGGATATCCGGCGCGCTCCGCCGGCCCGGGCCTGATGATCGTCGGGCCCACCGTGGCCATGGCGAGAGCATTCGGCCCCCTTACCACCCATCCAGGACTCGATGGCTTCTCTATTTCCGATCTTTCTCGATTTGCGCTCTAGGCCGGTGCTGGTCGTGGGCGGCGGTCCGGTGGCCCGGCAGAAGCTGGAGGCCCTCTCCTCGAGCGGCGCCCGGATCACCGTCGTCGCCATGCGGTTCTCGGCCGAATGCCGCGAAGCCGCGGCACGGATCGGCGCGGAGCCGATCGAGCGGGCCTACCGCCCCGCCGACCTGGACGGGGTGGCCCTGGCCTTCGCCGCGACGGGTATCGGCGACGTGAACCGAACCGTCGTCCGGGACGCCCGGGCGCGGGGCATCCCGGTCAACGCCGTGGACGATCCGGAGCACTGCGACTTCCACACCCCGGCGATGTTGCACCGGGGGCCGGTCTCCATCGCCCTCTCCACCGAGGGGCGGTTCCCCGGGCTGGCCAAGGCGCTGCGCAAGTGCCTGGAGGCGTGGCTCCCCATCGGCGATGCGGAACCCATCGAGCGCCTCTACCGGTTGCGGGCGGCGCTGCGGAAGAACCAGGCAGGACGGGGGCGGGCGCTGCGGGAATTGATCCAGGCCGTGGAGAAGACCTACCTCGATCCGTGGGCCGCGGGTTCCGCGGCCTCAGGGCAACCGCCGGACGGTTCCGCGGCCTCCATGCAACCGGAGGACGGCCGTCCATGGCCCAACTCGTGACCGGGCGGCGAAGCTCCACCCCTGATCCGGCGGCGACGCCCCACACATAGCCACACCCATAGCCGTAATCATAAAAACAGGAGTCTGCCTCGATGAAAGTATCCGGCCCCCTTTGGAAGGATCGGCTCGAAGGAAGCCTGCCCGCGGATTTCGCCCAGGACATCGACGCGTTCGAGTCCGAGCTGCAGCTGCGCTCCCAGGAGAAGCTGGCCGAGCGCATCTTCGCGGAAAACCGCCTGCGCCGGGGCGTGTACGGTCAGCGCTACGACAACGGCCGGCGTCACGACGGCGAAAAGGTGCAGGAGCTGGCCTACCCCCACGCCGCCAAGCGCAAGGGTCCCGATACCGTCTGGGATGCCCCGGGCATGCAGCGCATCAAGATTCCCTACGGCGGCGTGAATGGGCCGCAGCTGGAAGCGCTCGCCGACGTGGCGGAAGAGTACGCCGACGGCATCGTCCACATCACCACCCGGCAGGACTTTCAGCTGCACTTCGTACACATCGAGGACACGCCCGCGCTGATGCGCCGCCTGGCCGCGGTTGGCATCACGACGCGGGAGGCGTGCGGCAACGTGGTGCGCAACGTCACCGCCTGCCCCTATGCCGGGGCGTGCCGGGGCGAGGCGTTCGACGTCACCCCCTATGCCGACGCCCTGTCGCGATTTCTGCTGTTTCACCCCGATTGCCAGGACTTCGGCAGGAAGTTCAAGCCCGCCTTCAGCGGCTGCGCGGGCGAAGGCTGCGGGCTGGTGCGCATGCACGACCTGGGCTTGCAGGCGGTGAAGCGCATCGAGGGCGGCCGGGAAGTCAAGGGCTTCGAGGTCTACGTGGGCGGCGGGCTGGGTGCCGTGCCCCACCAGGCCAAGGTGCTGGAACCGTTTCTCCCGCCCGACGAGCTGCTCCCCATGGCCCAGGCCATGGGCCGGGTCTTCGCGCGGCTGGGAGAGAAGAAGAACCGCAACCGGGCGCGGCTGAAGTTTCTCGTCAAGGATCTGGGCATCGACAAGTTCCGGGAACTGGTGCGGGAGGAACGGCAGCGCTTGCCCCACGACCCGCGCTGGGCGGAATGGGTGCGGGAGTCCGAATTCTCCGCGGAGTCGCCCACCAGCCTCCCGGGGGCAATGCCGGCGGGTGGCTCGGAGCCCTTCGGGCAATGGCTCCAGACCAACGTCCGCCCACAGCGGCAGGAGGGATACGGCATGGTGACGGTGGCGCTGCCCCTGGGAGACATCACGCCGCATCAACTGCGCGGGCTGGCCGATATCGCACGCCGCTTCAACCGGGAGACGATCCGCACCACGGTCGAGCAGAACTTGGTCATCCGCTGGATCGGCCTGAGCGACCTCCCCGAGCTCTATTCGGCCCTGGACGCCTTGGGACTGGCGGAACCCAGCGCCTCGACGATTCTGGACATCGTGGCCTGCCCCGGCACGGATACCTGCAAGCTGGGCATCTCGTCCTCCCGGGGATTGGCCGCCGAGCTGCGCACGCGGCTGGCCGAGGCGAGCTACAACCTGGACAGCGCCGTGCGGGATTTGCACATCAAGGTCAGCGGTTGCTTCAACAGCTGCGGGCAGCATCACGTGGCCGACTTGGGCTTCTACGGCGTCACCCGCAAGATCGAGGGCTACCAGGTTCCCCATTTCCAAGTGATTCTGGGCGGCCAATGGAGCCACAACGCCGGGTCGTTCGGATTGCCCATCATCGCCATTCCGGCCAAGCACGTGCCGGAGGCGGTGACGCGGATCACGTCGCTGTACGTGGCGGAGCGGAGCGGGGACGAGCTGTTTCAGGACTTCATCCAGCGGGTGGGCAAGGTACGCCTCCGCGGCATCCTGGAGGACCTCACCCGGCCCCTGGAGGACGGCGCCGACCGCAGCTTCTTCCGCGATTGGGGCGACCCGCGGGAATTCAGCATTCGCGACATCGGCAACGGCGAGTGCGCCGGCCAGATATTGGAGTTGGTCGAGTTCGGGCTCGCCGCCGCGGAGCGTCAGGTGTTCGACTCCCAGGTGGCGCTGGAGGGTGGAGACGCCGCCAAGGCCTCGCGGCTCGCCTACGAGGCCATGGTTCATGCCGCCCGCTCCCTGGTGCGCACCGAGGTGACGGACGTGGTGGAGCACCCCGACCGGGTGGTGGACGAGTTCCGGGCGCGGTTCTTCGATACCAAGCGCTTCTTCGATCCCTACGCCGGCGGCAAGTTCGCCAATTATCTGTTCGCCGCCCACAGCGGGACCGTGACGCCGGAGGCGCCGGAGGCGCCCGAGGCGCCCGAAGCGGCCCACCATCGCATCGAGGAGGCGCAG
>JAPUJL010000086.1 GCA_027296185.1 SAR324 cluster bacterium
GTACCGCACAATTGCGGGGCTTCGATCGTCCTCCGCGCCCGTCATCGGAAGCTGGGCTAATAATCCGAACGGCGGCCGGTGCCGGATTGGGGGGGCGTATCGGGCGCCAGGCGGGGCACGATTCCCTTGAAGGGGCGGTCCAGCAGCAGCCGCACCCGCTTGCTACCGATGGCGACCGGCGCAAGGGTTTTGCCGAACACCTCCCCCGGCGTGACCCGAGCCACGTCGCCGTCCTTGTCCGTGATGCCCATGACGTAATACTCCCCCTCGAGCGAGCGGCCGCCCCGGGCGTCCGGCTGGCCGATGGAGATGTTCTGCGGCGGGACCAGGGGGCTCTCGAAGCGCAGCGCCACCACCTCGCCGGAGACCGGGTCGATCAGCATCAGCGCGATGCGGTCGGTGCGGGCAATATCGGCCAGGCCGGTCTTGACCATCTCGTTGGAGACCTCGACGATGCCGCTGATGGCCCGTACCAACTCCGCCTCGTCGCGCTCCACCTCCCGTAGCAGCGCCAGCACCACCACGGCGGCGAAGATCGCGATTCCCACAAGGATGATGACGGTTCTCGGCTTCATCGAATCTCGGCCGTTGAGGTTGACGGGGCGGGAAGCTCCCGCCCCCGGACTGTGATTGCTCAGCGTGAGCGCTCAGACTGCCTCGAGCACGGTGGCGATCCCCATTCCCGCGCCGATGCACATGGTGGCCAGGCCGTATTTTACGCCGCCCCGCCGGCGCATCTCGTGGGCCAGCCCGGTGATGAGACGCGCCCCGCTGGCTCCCAGGGGATGACCGATGGCGATGGCGCCCCCATTGACGTTCACGCAGCCCGGATCGAGCCCCAATTCCCGCACCGTGACCATGGATTGGGAGGCGAAGGCCTCGTTGATCTCGGCCAGGCCGATCTCCTTGGCGGAAATGCCCGCCCGGCGTAGCGCCTTGCGGGTGGCCGGGATGGTGCCCACACCCATCAGTTGGGGCTTGGTGCCCGCCGCGGCCATCGATTTGATCCGGGCCAGGGGCTTCAGCCCCAGCGCCGCCGCCCGCTCCTCCGACATCAGCAGCACCGCCGCCGCCCCGTCGTTGGTGGGGCAGGAGTTGCCGGCGGTGACGCGAATTTCCTTCTCCCCGTAGCTGACCACGCCCCGCAGGACCGGTAGGCCGGCCAACACTTCCAGGGTCGTGCCCGGCCGGATGCACTCGTCCCGGTCGAACAGCACCTCTTCGCCCTTCCGCGAGAAGTCGGGCGTGCCGTCCTCGTCGAACACCGGGAGGTTGATGGCGATCGGGTGAATCTGATCCCGGTAGCGATCCGCCTCGAACGCCTCCGCGGCCCTGTGGTGACTCTCCATGGCGAAGCGGTCCATCTCCTCACGGCTGAGATCCCACGCCTCCACGACGTTTTGCGACGTCTGCGGCATCGATGTCCTGGCCGGCGCATCCAGCAGATAGCTCGGAAAATCCACCGAGTAGTACTGGTCGTGGTTCGGGTCGGGCCGCTTCTGCGGCTCCGTGAGGCTCTCCAGGGAGGGATGAGGCCGGGTGATGGGGTTCTCCGTCTCCACTGCACCGCCGATGCTCCGCCCCATGCGCTCCACACCCATGGCCAAGCCCACCTCGCCCGCGCCGGTCATGATCGAGCGGGCGACCATGTGCACCGCCTGCATGCTCGAGCCGCACTGGCGATCCACGGTGGCGTTGGCCACCTCCGGCGGCAGTCCCGCCAGCTTGGAGACCGCGTTCGATGTCATCCCGCGCAGCTCGCCCAGATGGAGCGTGCCGCCGCAGATGACGTCCTCGATTTCGTAGGGATCCAGGGACGGGTTTCGCTCCAGGAGTCCTTTCACCACCTGCGCCGCCACGTCGTCCATGCGGGTCGCCACCAGGGAGCCCTTGCCGCCTCGTCCAAAGGCCGAACGCAACGCATCGACCACCACCACGTTCTTCAATTCCATCACATCTCCTCCTGGGATTGCGTTGTCGCCGCGATCGAATCGGCCGGCGGTCCCGGGCAGTGCGGTTCCGGGGCAATGGGGCCTGGCCGAAAATTCCCATCCCGGCCCATCGATCGAACCGGCGGCAAGCTCACCCGATGCACGCTGAATCTCGCCTGTAACGGGTTAACATACCCCAATCCGGCGATTGTTCAAGCGGTGGGACTACGCTTCAATGACGCCTCACCAACGCCCAAACGGGCACCGGAAACACCGCCCTGGGCTGGACGCTGGCGTGCGCCGCGCCTGCTAGGACTTGGGCGGAGGGCCGGGGTAGGCGGGCAGATCGTCGGAGAGGGTCAGCCATTCCACCCGGCTGGAGGTGTGGATGTGCAGGGTGGGTTTCAGCGCCTGGGGCCGGTCCAGACTGGCGAGGGTAAGGTCGATGGATTCGGGCCGGTCGTTGAACTGGAAGGTCAACGGGGTACCGCAGCGGGCGCAGAATCCGCGGATCGCCCAGGTGGAGGCGGCATAGGACGTGGGCCGGCCGGCGGTCCACTCCACGCGCTCGGTGGAGAAGCTGGCCCAGGGCACCACCGGCGCTCCGCTCGCCCGTTGGCACAGCCGGCAGTGACAGAAACACACCAGGCTCGGCTCGCCGGTGGCGCGGTACCGCACGGCCCCGCACAGGCAGCCGCCCTCGAACACGGGATCGCTCATTCGCCGCCCTTTCCTGATGTCGTCACAGAGGTTATCGCGATGTAAATTTCACTGCGTTCATCGGGGGCTTCGCCCCCTTTGTGGAGCGAACTCGCCCCCCGTAAATTCCCCAATCGGTTGGGTCCATGCTGACGGGCCGTAAAACCGGCCGCCGGCCAGTTTTCCCCCCAGCAGGGGCCTACGCCCCTGCACCCGATAGAGGATTATATTTCA
>JAPUJL010000087.1 GCA_027296185.1 SAR324 cluster bacterium
GGTGATGCCCAGGGCCTCGTAGATATGCTGATAGGGCGCCGACCGGCCATAGGCCGGCACGCCGATCATGACGCCGCCGATGCCGATGTAGCGTTCCCAGCCGAAGGCCACGCCCGCCTCCACGGCGACCCGGCAGCTCACCTCGGGCGCCAGCACCTGCTTCCGGTAGGCTTCGGGCTGGGCCTCGAACAATTCCCAGCAGGGCAGGCTGACCACCCGCGCCCCGATCTTGTCCTGGGCCAGCTGCTCCCGAGCGTCCATGGCCAGCTGCACCTCCGATCCGGTGGCGTGCAGCACGGCCTGGAGGGAGAGCCCGTCGGGCGCATCGGCCAGGACGTAGCCGCCCTTGGCCGAACCGTCGTTACCGCCGTAGGGCTGGCCGGGGAGCTTCTGCCGGGACAGCAGCAGCAGGCTCGGTCCGTCGCGCCGTTCCAGGGCCGCCTGCCAGCATTCCACGGTCTCCCGGGCGTCACCGGGGCGGAAGACGCACAGGTTGGGAATGGAACGCAGGGCGGCGAAATGCTCCACCGGCTGATGGGTCGGGCCGTCCTCGCCCAGGCCGATGCTGTCGTGGGTGAAGACGTAGATCACCTGCAACCCGGAGAGCGCCGCGAGGCGGATGGACGGCCGCATATAATCGGAGAACGTGGCGAAGGTCCCCGAATAGGGCACCACGCCTCCGTGGGCGGCCAAGCCGTTCATCACGCCGCCCATGCCGTGCTCCCGCACGCCGTAGCGGACGTACTTGCCGCCGAAGGAGCCGGGGGCGATGTCTTCCATGCCCTGGGCGCGGGTGTTGTTGGAAGGGGTCAGGTCCGCCGAGCCGCCCATCAGATCCGCATGGGCGGTGGCGATGGTGTCCAGCACTTTTCCGGAGGCCTGGCGGGAGGCCAGGTCCGGTGGCGCCGATTTCCATTCGGCGGCCAGCTTCCGCAGCTCGGCCTGCCACCCTTCGGCGGGGCGGCCTTCCGAGATGCGCCGCAGCTCCGCCCCTTCCGCCGGGAAGGCCTTCTCGTAGGCGGCCATCCGCTCGTTCCATTCCGCCTCGAGCCCGGCACCGCGGGCACCCGCCTCCCGCCAGAAGTTCAGGGCCGGCTCCGGCACCTCGAAGGGGGGATGATCCCAGCCGAGATTCTTGCGGGTCGCGGCCACTTCCTTCTCGCCCAGGGCCGAGCCGTGGGTCTTCTCCGAGCCGGCCAGGTTGGGCGAGCCCCAGCCGATCACGGTGTTGCAGATGACGATGGTGGGCCGCTTCTGCTCGGCCCGCGCCGCGTCGATGGCTTGGGCAATGGAATCGCTGTCGTGGCCGTCCGCCTCGAGGGTGTTCCAGCCGTAGGCGGCGAAGCGGCGCTGCACATCGTCCGAGTAGGACAGCTCGGTGGGCCCGTCGATGCTGATGTGGTTGTTGTCGTAGAACAAAATCAACCGCCAAAGGCCCAGATGGCCCGCCAGGCTGGACGCCTCGTGGGAAATCCCTTCCATCATGCAGCCGTCGCCCGCGAAGACGTAGGTGTCGTGATCCACGATCTCGTGGCCGGGCCGGTTGAAGCGGCTGGCCAGCCACCGCTCGGCCAGGGCGAAGCCCACCGCGTTGGAGATGCCCTGGCCCAGGGGTCCGGTGGTCACTTCCACGCCGGGGGTGAGGCCGTATTCCGGATGGCCCGGGGTCGTGCTATCGAGCTGCCGGAAGTTCCGCAGCTCGTCCAGTGGCAGGTCGAAGCCGGTCAGGTGCAGCAGGCTGTACAGCAGCATCGACCCGTGGCCGTTGGAAAGGACGAAGCGGTCCCGGTTCAGCCAGCGGGGGTTCTTGGGATTGTACCGGAGATAGCGGGTCCACAGCACCGTCGCGATATCCGCCATGCCCATGGGCATTCCCGGATGACCCGATTTCGCCTTCTCGACCGCATCGATGGCCAGGAAGCGGATGGCGTTGGCACCCAGCCGGGCCACGTCCGCGGAGGCTGCGTCACTAGACATGATGATTTACCTGGGAAAGAAAAACCGGTATCGCACCGGCGCGCAACCGGACTCCGGGGCTGCCGCCAGGACCGCCCCCTCAACCCGAATCGGCCCTAAGCCGTTAATCAATCGAACATATCGGGCCGCCGGAGCAAAATCAATCGGCCCCGCGGGCTCGGCGAGGCGTTGGGTGGCGCGCGGGCTCCCGGTGGGCGGAAGGGCACTCGGCCTGGTCTCAAAAAAGGAAACTTAGAGGCGAGCCCGACTCGTCGAGCCAGATTCTTTCGGAATCCTCCTCATGAATCGGGCTCTATAAGCCGCGTTGCTGAGGAGCGCACTATGCGCGCGTCTTCTATGAAAGCACATCGCATTGCAGTACCCCAAAGTGCCCCCAGTCTTCTCGAAGTACGCGGCGATTCCGCATTATTGCGACCGACTCTCGGACTGGAAAACGAAGGGACGCCAGTTAAGGTTTCGCGGCGGGGGACGGGACGCAGGAGAACCTAGGAAGAGCGCAACGCGCTAGGCTGGCTCACCCGGCGGCCGCTTCCCCGATAGCAAATTGCCTCCGCCCCCCAGGCACGCGGTTCAAGTCGCCGCCGTGACGGGCTCCCCGGTGGCCTTGACGACGAGCTTTTCCAGCACTTCGTGGGGGCCAGCGGACTGCGGCCTCATCCCCCCGGCCCCCTTCTCCAACGGGAGAAGGG
>JAPUJL010000088.1 GCA_027296185.1 SAR324 cluster bacterium
GTTCCCCGGCCGGTGGCATGAGATGAGACTCCCGGCGCCAAGAATTCCGGTCCGGCGGAAAATCAATTACCGGTTGCTGCTGGAAACCATCCGCGGCTACCGGGAAGAGGCGGCGGGCGCCGAGACCCTGGACCGGCGGGTGGTGCTGACCCGGCTCATGGGCCAGTTCGGCGTGGACGAGGAGGAGTTGGCCCTGCGGGGCTTCGACCGGGCCTACCGCCTGATCGTCGAGGGGGTGTGAACGTGGGTCCGCACGTGGTGCTGCTGGGGGCGGGTCACGGACGCCGCATGGGCGGACCGAAGGTGCTCACCCGCCACGGGGGCCGGACGTTTCTCGAGCGCATCCTCGCCCGCTGCGCCGAGAGCGCCTCGCCGGTCACGCTGACCGTCGATCCGCGGTTCCGGGCGGAAGTGGAGGCGCTGCTGGAAACCTGCGCGCCGCCCAAACCCACCCTGGCCGAGGCGGACGGCACCCGGCCCATGCTCGATTCGGTTCAGGCTGCCCTCGCGGCCGCCCAGATGGCCGCCCAGACGGCCGCGCAGACCGATGCCGCTCTCGACGCCCAAGCCCAAGTTGCAGCACCGTGGGCCGGGGGCTTCTGGCTCTGGCCGGTCGACGCGCCGTTCATCTCGCCGGAGGGGTGGGCGCGCGCCCGGGAGGCCGCGGCAGGGGAGCCCGATGCGGTGTGGAAGCTCCGCGCCGGCGGGAAGACCGGTCATCCGATCTGGTTTCCCGCCTGGTCCGTGCCGCGGATTCTGGCCGGGGCATGGGCCGATGGGCTGCTGGGCTTCCTGGCGGAATTTTCGGAGCGCATCCGCTTCCTCCCCTTGGAGGAGGAACTCCTCGCCGATTTCAATACCCCCGAACGGCTGGCGGAGGTTCCCCCCGGCCGGTAACCGGCCAGCGGCTATCCAGAGCCCATCTCATTCGCCATGCACGAGCCACCCACCCTGGACCAAATTCGAGCCGCGCTGACCGCCCGCCAGCCGCGCCGCGCTCCGTTCCAGGGCGGCCCCCAGTGCGCATCGGTGGCGTTGGTGCTGGCGGGGCGGCCCGCCGGCCTGCGCCTGGCCATGATCCGGCGCGCGGAGCGAGCCGACGACCCCTGGTCGGGGCACATGGCCTTGCCCGGCGGCCGGGCGGACGAGAGCGATCCCGGACCCGAGGCGGTAGCGGAGCGGGAAACCCGCGAGGAGGTGGGGATCGGCCTCACCCGGGAACACCTGCTGGCAACCCTGGACGAGCTGCCCGTCATTCGAGCGGGGGTGGATACCGGGATCGTGCTGTCGCCGGTAGTGTACTATCTCGGGGAGCGGGAGCCACCCTTCCAGCTCAACGGGGAGGTGGCCGAAGCCTTCTGGGTGCCCCTCGAGCACTTGCTCGATCCGGCTCAAGCCACCGGCCTGGTTTTGCAGCGCGGCGGCCAGCGGCTGGAGTATCCCGGAATCGAATTCCAGGGCGACATCATCTGGGGCCTGACCTACCGCGTCCTCGGGGCCTTCTTCGAGTTGCTGGGCCGCAGCCTTCCGGCAAATTCCTAGTCTCTAGCCCCTAGTCCTCGCCGGGGGGCGGGGGCAGCTTGTGCGATGCTCCGGCCCCGTGCCAGCCCCGGGCGGCGACCCAGAAGCTCTCCCTCGAGCGCCGCCATGCCGTCAGCCGCGCGGCGAGGTTGCCCAATGGCGCCGCGCCTTTCGCGAGTGCGTCGCCGATCCGATTCAGGGGCAGCCCCCACCGCGCTGCGGTCAGCCACCGGACGGCCGCCGCCGGATCGCGAGCCGCCGGGGACGCCAGGGGCGGGAGATCGTCGCTTTGGTAGAGAATGAAGGTGCCCATGGCGAGCGCCTCGAGCTCCCGGACGCCCAGCAGCCCATAGACCGCCGCGGGAGAACGGGCGGACCGCCCTTGCCGCTCCGCAAGCGGCTCGGCCCGCACCATCGGCAGTCCCGAGCGCCGCTGGAGGGCGCTCAACAGCCGGTGGATGCCCGGCAGCCGTCGTGGCGTCACCCGCAGCACCATCGCCGGTCCGCGGCCGGTTAGGGGAGCGCGGATCCGGCGGGGAGTGCCGGGCTGCGGCGTTTCCTCGCTCCGCCCCGCCTCGTTCCAGAAGGAGAGCACGGGCCCGGCCACGGGAGCGGAGCCGAAGGGTGGTGTGGCCTCCGGGTCGAAGTACCGGTCGGCCTCGTCGCCCAAAACGAACAGGGTCAGGGGCGCCGGAACGGCGCCGGATTCCAGCGGATCGGTCAACGAGTCCAGCGCTTCCCGGCCCAGCATGGACAGGCGGTTGCGGTGGCCGGCGGGGCCGATCCCGCTTTCCTCCCGGTCCTGAAACCAGCCCACCCGGTTCCGGTGGAGCAGCAGTTCCGCGCCCCGGGAGGGAATCATGTCCGCGGGCAAGTCCTCCGCCGGAATTCCCGATTCCTGCAGGAAATCCTCCAGGCTCAGGTTGGAGTGGGCCGCCCCCAGGTAGGGATAGTCCACATCCGGGTGGGGCGCGCCCGGTTCCGCTTCCGTATCGAACCAGTCCGCCAGTGCCGCCCCGAGTGCCAGCGCGGCGGCGCCCCGTTGGGGATGCACCCACGCCCGCTCGAACAGGGGGTCCTCCGGCAGCAACCGGTGGCGGGCCATCTCGAAGGCAAAATCGCCCCCCAGGCACACCCCTTCCACGCCCATGGAGCGCATGGTGTGCACGATTACGTGGCTCAGCAGGAAGCGGAGCACCGCCCCCATGGAGCGGGCCACATCCGCGGCGAGGCGATCCACTTGACCCGCCGAAGGCCGCGGCACGGCCTGGGTCTGTTCCAGCCAGTCGGCCGCCGAGGTGGGCGATGCCGGCGATCCGGTGGCCTTGAGCAGGAAGGAGCCGTCGGGGCGCAACTCGGCCAGGGCCTCCAGCAGCGGCCGGGAGTAGCGGGGGGCGCCGTAGGCCCCCAGGTAGGCCAACTCGTAGGCGAAGCGGCCGGGAGTCAGGCGCAGGAAATGGCCGAACACGTCCAGCAGAAAAGCCGGGCTGTGGGGCCCCGGCAGGCTCTGCACCAGCCCCACGCGGCTCCCCTGTCCGCGAAACGCATACACGCCGCTGTCCGCGCCTTCTCCCGCGAAGAGGATCGTCGCGGCGGAGCGTAGCGGAGACCCCAGAAAGGTGGCTGCGGCCAGGGATTCCAGCGCCCCGCGGCGGTAGAGGGGCCGCCTTCGCAGGGCCGCATCGACTCGGGCCAGGGAGCCGCGGGTCCCGCCGGTCCAGTCCCGGCCGGCGTATCCGCCCCGTCCCGGCTCGGGCCGGTAGCGGGGAACCGGACGGAGGTTGCCGCAGACCACGATCCGGTCGATCTGCTCCGCGTCCACGTGACCGGCAGCCAGGCATTCGATGGCGGCGTCGCGGGGAAACCCTTCCCCTCCGCGGCTCTCCGCCAGTGGAGCCTCCACGCATCCCAGCACTTTGCCGTCACCCACCAGCGCCGCTCCGCCGGATCGGCCCTGTCTCGCGACAGCCAGGATGTTCATCTTCCGTTTGCGCTCCGGCGCGGGGGAGGCGGGTTCAGCGCGGGCCGCCGGGGGCCGCTCCGGACGCCCGCGCGCGGATCGTGCGCAGGCTCGCACCGTAGTGATAGCGGATCGCTTCCCGCGGATAGCGGGAGGCGGTTCCCACTGGACAAGCCTCGCGGGCCAGGCAGCGCTCCCCGCAGGATCCGTCGCTCTGCCGGTACGCCATGCAGTCGCCCCAGCGGAACCCGGCAACATCCACCGCCTGGACGGGGCAGATCCGGACGCACGGTGCGTCGCAGGCGGCGCAGGGCGCTTCGGGCAGCCACTCGGTCGGCGGGTAAGGCGTGGCGGTGAGGATCGCCGCCCGCCACGCGAACCAGGGCCCGTGCGACCCGTCGATGGGAATCCCGAAGGGCCGGGTTTGCAGGGCTGGGACACTTTCGATCAGCCCCAGAAAGGGAAGCAGTTGCCGATCGTGGGTGAAAGGGTAAGCCGCCACGGCCGCCGGATCCGCGGCCCGCAATCCCTCGATCAGGGGCTCGACAACCCGCTCCGTGTACCGGTCCAGGGGATTCTCTTCGGGCCGGGGCGGCGCCGATCGGGCGGCCCGGAAATTCGACCAGAAGCGGCCGCCCCCGGAACCCAGCAGGACGGCCCGGCGGTAATCGGGGTGCAGCTCGGCCGGGGCACGGGCCATCGCCCCACCGGAGCCGGAGCGTCCGGCGTAATAGGGGTCGATCCGCTCCCGCTCCACGACCCACACGACGGTCAGCCCCAACTCGTCCGCGGCTTGCCGGAACGGTTCCCACTCCCCCGTCGAGGCGGCTGAGCCCATCGGTTCTGTCCGTTAGGGCGGGGACGGCGCTTCTCCGGCGCCGAGGCTGTCCTTTCGCCGGGAGTTAGGCCTTCCGCGGGAGTTAGGAGCTCGGTGCGCGAGTCTTGAAGCGCTGCCCGGGCAGAGTCTCGGCAAAGTTCTTCAGTTCGACGATACGCGCACGGGAAAGCTGAGGCCAGCGCTCCCGGTGTTCCTGAAGCACCTCGTCGGCTTGCTCGGCGGTCTCGAAGAACCCGATCCGCGTGCGGTAGACGAACCGCGCCGCGTGGCCGCCGCGCCCCTGAGCGATGTAGACGAAATCACCCAGACCGGCAGCCTGGCGCAGTTCCTCCAGCGCCTCCCCGTGGGTTCCCCGTTGGGGCAGCTCGATGACCCAGGGCCTTGTCCGCTGGGCGCCGAAATCCAGCAGCTCCCCACGCAGCTCCCGGTCGGAGGGCACCACCACCCAGTAGTCCCTGGGGTACTGGGGCATTTCGGAGTACCGCGCCACGATCGCGCGGGCGGCGGAATCGGCTTCCTGCTGGGTCTCGAAGAACCCGACCCGCACCCGGTAGGCAGGCTCCCCATCCTCCTCGATCCGGTAGAGGTAGCCGTAGTCCCCGTCGGAGAGCAACGTCTTGACGATGCCCAGGGCCTCGGGCAGGCGGCGGGCAGGCACGGTCATCAGCTGCACGGCGAACTTCTTCTTCACGGGGCCGGAAGTTTCCACCGGCGGTGCGGCGCGCACCCGGAGTTCCTCGCCCGTCTCGATCAACACCTTCCACTGGCCGGACTCCTCGGCGAGGAATGCATAGTCGATCTTGTCCTTGTTCTGCACCATGATGGTGCGCCATTCCCAGGGTTCGTCCACCAGGTTGCCCTGCCGGGCGATGGACCACAGGTTGTCGCCCTCCTGCACCCGGTAGGTGCGCTCGCCCTCGCCGGCGGGGGGCTCGGCGCCCGGCTCCTCCTCCCGGTAGGATTCGACGAACTGTTCCATCCCCGCCATCCGGCCGTCGAAGCCGTCCTGGCTCAGGTACCAGAGAGCCGCCGCCACGCCAAGGAACACCACCACAAATCCGATCCCGCCCCAGAGCAGGGCGGGGTTGATCCGGCGTTTCCGCTTGCCTTCATTCGCAGCCATAGGGTGCCCTCCTCCTGAGGCGCTTCCCGCTCCCGGGAATCCGGGACACGGTGCGGGGGGTTGTGTGGCGGATGGAGCACGGCGCCGTACCGCACGGCGCAAGCACCGGCGGCCATCTCACCACGGCGTCAAGGTGGGAAAAAATCGAGGGTCCGGCACGCCGTTCTTCCATGAACCCCTGCCGATCGGGTCTGCGGCGCCATTTCCCTGGCACCGGCTCCGGACGGCGGTTCGCTTCGCCGCCCGAGTCGCGGGGCTAGCGCCCCGCACGCACTGCTTCGCGCCGCAAGGGCGCTCAGTCGGACGAAGGCAGCGGTTTGGCCCCGACGAGATCCATATCCCGGCCGTCGGCCACGAGCTTCCACTCCTCGGCGGGAATCCCCTTGAGAATCAGGATTTGAATTCCCGACGACTTGTCCTCGAACCGTTTGCCTACTGGAATCGCCATGGCCGCCTGTCCCGCTATTCCTTCAGCTTGAACTCGTGCTTCTCGCCCGTCTTCTCGTTGACGCAGACGATGACCGCCTCGCCCCCCTTCGTCACGACGATCTCGACCCCGGTCTCGTCACAGACGTAGCGCTTGCCCAACTGCATCGTTCGTTCGCTGCTTGGTTCAGTTCGCTTTCCGTGGTCGTCCGCACAACTCCGACGGCCTGATCTTACTGTTGTAGCGGGAAAATCGCAACCTCGCGGAAGGCGCAGTCGGGGAGCGGAAAACGATCAACCCCTGGCCACGACGAATTCCGCGCCTCGCCGAACGCTCCCGGCCGCTTCCCTTGGGGCTGTCAGATTTTATCCCAGCGTGGCAGCCCAATGGCGGACAGGGACGCCTGTCCTGAGCGAAGTCGAAGGGCCCGCCCCACCCTCGGATTGCGGATTCCTCGGCAACGGCTCGGTGCCCGGCGGTTGCGGCGATGCGCCTTGCCGGGCCCCGGGGACTGGTGTATGTGCCCAAGGATCGAGGAATTCGGGCCACGCGGCGTGTATAACTGCCATGCGGCACGGGGCGGCCGCTTCCGCGTTGGTG
>JAPUJL010000089.1 GCA_027296185.1 SAR324 cluster bacterium
CGCTTCAAGCGCATGAACGGGAACAACGTCTTCTTCCCGATCGGGTTCGATGCCTTCGGCCTGCCTGCGGAAAACGCGGCGATCAAGAACAACATCCACCCCAAGCAGTGGACCTATACCAACATCGACCGCATGCGCCACCAGTTGCGCACCATGGGGGCCATGTTCGCGTGGAAGAACGAGGTCGTCACCTGCGAGCCCGACTACTACAAGTGGAGCCAATGGCACTTCCTCAAGTTCTTCGAGCGGGACATCGCCTACCGCGAATTCGCGCCCGTGGATTTCTGCCCCAACTGCAACACCACCCTTGCCCGGGAACAGGTGGTGGGCGAGGAGAGGGAGTGCGAGCGCTGCCGCACCTCGGTGGTGAAGAAGGATCTGAACCAGTGGAAGCTGCGCATCACCCGGTTTGCGGAGGAGCTGCTCGATTTCAGCAAGGTCGAGTGGCCCGAGCCGGTGCGCACCATGCAGACCAACTGGATCGGCCGCAGCGAGGGGGTGGAGTTCGACCTGGCCGTCGAGCGCTTCGATGGCGTGGCGATCCGGGTGTTCACGACCCGCCCCGACACGGTCTTCGGCGTGACGTTCTGCGTGCTCTCTCCCGAGCATCCGCTGGTGGAACTGATCACCCGCCCCGACTGCTGGAAGGACGTCCAGGCCTACCGGCAGGCGGCTCAGCGCAAGAGCGAAATCGAGCGGATGGCCGACAACCGCGAGAAGGACGGCGTCTTTACCGGGGCCTTCGCGGTGAATCCCATCAACAAGGAAAGCGTGCCCATCTGGATCGCGGACTACGTCATGATGGGCTACGGAACCGGCGCGATCATGGGTGTGCCGGCCCACGACCAGCGGGACCTGGAGTTCGCCAATCGCTACCGCCTGACCGTCGTTCCGGTCATCGCCCCGGTGGATACGGGCGTGGCCCCCGGATTCGAGCCGGGAGCCGATTCGCCGCCCCAAGTGGCCTACGTTGCCAAGGAAGGCTCGGTCATGATCAACAGCGGCCCCTACACGGGCGTCGCCTGGCCGGAAAATTTCGACCGCACGATCGATGGGCTGGAGCGCCGGGGCAACGGCAAGCGCACCGTCAATTACCGGCTGCGGGACTGGCTCATCTCCCGGCAGCGCATGTGGGGCACGCCGATCCCCATCATCCACTGCCCCGCGTGCGGCATGGTGCCCGTGCCCTACGAGGAACTGCCGGTGGTGCTGCCCGACGACGCGGTGTTCAAGCCCACCGGCGAAAGCCCGCTGCGCTATCACGAGGGCTTCCTGCACGTGGAGTGCCCCCAGTGTCACGGCCCCGCGGAGCGCGAGACCGACACCATGGACACCTTCATCTGCTCGTCCTGGTACATGTACGCCTACCTCTCGCCTTACTGGAAGCGAGGCGAGGCGCTGTCGGCGGACACCCTGCCCTGGGAGCGGGCCCTGGTGGCCGACTGGATGCCCGCCGATCAGTACACCGGGGGGATCGAGCACGCAATCCTGCACCTGCTCTACGTCCGATTCTATGCCATGGCCCTGGCCGACGCGGGGGTGCTGCCCGTGCGCGAGCCCATCGTGCGGCTGTTCAACCAGGGGATCATCCTGGGCGAGGACAACGAGAAAATGTCCAAATCCCGGGGCAACGTGGTCAATCCGGACGAGCTGGTGCAGCGCTACGGCGCCGACACTGTGCGGGCCTACCTGATGTTCATCGGCCCCTGGGACCAGGGCGGTCCCTGGAGCCCCAAGGGAATCGAGGGCCTGGTGCGCTTCCTCCAGGATGTCTGGGAGCTGGCCCAGCCGATGCCGGAACCCGAGGCCGATGCGGATCCGGCCCAGGTGCGGGCGCTGTTGCGTTCCCTGCATCAGACCCTGGCCAAGGTAACCGAGGACTACGGCGCCTTCAAATTCAACACCCTCATCGCAGCCCTGATGGCATTCCGAAACCAGCTCAAGGCGCTGCAGCAGGACCTCTCCGGCAGCCGCGCCTGGATGGAAGCCACCGACACCTTGATCCTCATGCTGGCGCCGATCACCCCCTTCCTGACCGAGGAGTTGTGGCAGGCCCGCCACCCGGGGAAAAGCGTCCACCTCCAGCGCTGGCCGGAGCACGACCCCGAGCTGGCCGCCGAGGACTCCATCACGTTGGTCATTCAGATCAACGGAAAAATCCGCGACAAAATGGAAATCCCCGCCGATACGGCGTCGGACCGGCTGCCGGAGTTGGCCATGAAACGGCCGCGGGTGCAGCAGTTGCTCGAGGGACGCACCGTCAAGAAGGTGATTCCGGTGGGAAACAAGCTGGTCAATATCGTCGCTTGAGCGCCCCACCGGTGGGAGCCACCGCCGGGCGGGGAAAGCGGCCGCAATCCCTGGAACTCAGGAGGTCGGCTGGGCGAGCTCCCCATAGAGGAAGCGGGTCGTCTTGATCGAGCGGTGGCCGAGCAGCACCTGGATCCGCTTCAAATCGGCACCCTCGCGCAACATGGCTTGGGCGTATGTGTGCCGCAACGTCTGGGGGGTGGTCTTGAAGCCGAGAGCGGCTTCCTCGCGCAGCGTTTTCAGGATGCGCTGCACCTGCCGCGCGGTGATGCGGTAGCTTCCGTCGCCGCGGTTGCGCTGGCGGCTGACGATCAAGGGCCGTCCGGCGTCGAGGGAGAATCCCTGGCGGTGGTTGAATTCGAGGATCACGGCCACCGCCTCCCGGGCTTCCCGGGACAAGGGTACGCGGCGGGAGGCTTGCTTTTCGGAGATGCGCACGGCGAGCGATTTCCGCACCCGCTTGCCGGTAAAGACGTCCCCGACGTTCAACTGCACGAACTCGCGGATCTTGAGTCCCGTTTTCAGCAGGAATACGAGCATCTGCCGGTCCCGTACCCCCCACCGTCCCCACGTGCCCAGCAGCAGGGCGGAGGCCTGATCCTCGTCCAGATACATTCGGAGCTTTTTCATTTATTTATCCCGGGAACTCGGTGTGTTCCGCCCGATCCCCCGACCGGCTTGCGCTCCTGTATATTACGATTGCTGTCGCGAAACGTTCCGTACGCTCCCCATATTACGAAATTAGACCTATTTCGCAAAGGCGTCCTGCTCCTTTATCGCTTTTCCGTCACGGAGGCCGGCTCAGGCTCCCGGCCGCGGCTCTGAAGTGAGGCAAACGGGGACTCCCTGGCTGCTGTTACGGGTAGGGGGCCGGCGCGCGCCTGCGGCCCTGTTTTGACAAGGAATGCGCGGTTCGGCATAGTGGGAGCGCCCGGCAAAGCCCGGTGGGTGGCGTCCTTCGGGTGGATCGATCCTCCGCGGCCCACGGGCGAAGGGCGGTTGGCGTGCAAGCGGACCGATCCGACGGGCGGGAAATGCGCCTCCATGGCTGCCCTTCGCGAACCGAGCCCTCCGGAAACGATCGGGTGGGCAGCGGGGGCGCCGTCTCGCGGAGACGCGGTGCGCGCACACACCGGTGGGGGCGCCGGGCCAGCGTTGCCAGGGTCGGTGACGCCCGGGTCAACGCCGCCAACCCATACCCCTCGGGCGTACCCATGCGGCCATTCCTTTCGGTTCCGATCATCGCCGCCGCAGCGGTTTTGGCGGGGCTTCCCATTGCCCGCGGGGCGGAGGGACTGCGGACGTTCGTCATCGACGAGGCGGCCAGCACGCTGACGATCCGCATTTTCCGGGCCGGTCTGTTTTCCGTGTTCGCCCACGACCACCTGTTGGTCGCCCACGGAATCGCGGGCCGGGTGCGGTACGACGATCGCGATGTCAGTCAGTCGTCGCTCCAATTGAGCGTTCCCGTAGGCTCGTTGATCGTCGACGATGCGGAGCACCGGGAGCGGGAGGGCATGGAAGGCGAGTTCTCCGAGGAAGATATCCAGGAGGTGCGCGAGATCCTGTTGAGCGAGGCGTTTCTCGACGAAGGGAACCACCCCCGCATCGTGGCGACCGCCGTGGACATCACGGGAGAGCCGCCGCTACTCAACCTGGGGCTCAACGTCCGCATCAAGCAGACGGAAAAGGTGATCCGGGTCCCGATCCGGGTCACGATGGACGAAGAGACGTTCCGCGCAGAGGGAGAGCTGTTTCTCCTGCAGTCGGATTTCGGGATCGAGCCGTTCAGTTCATTCCTGGGTTTCATTTCCGTGAAGGACACCATCCAAATCCGCTTCGATATATTGGGCCGTACGCTGGAGTAGTTGGATCCAGTGCCCCCGCCGGACATCCCGCCGATGCGCCCGGGGCCGGGAATGCCACCATGCCTCTCCGGGGACGCTGCGCAAAACGCCTCAGGGAACCGCCCATGACACCCGCCAAAATTGCGCCCGAGGTTTTCCCCATCACGCCCGAGGTGCGGCGGATCGGCCAAGCGATCGAGCAAGCGGGCGGGCGGGCGATCCTCGTGGGGGGCTGGGTGCGAGATTGCCTGATGGGCATTCCCCACAGCAAGGACTTCGATATCGAGGTCTTCTCGCTCTCCACGCGGAAGCTGCAAGAGGTGCTCAAGCGCTTCGGACCGGTACACACCGTCGGGCGCCACTTCGGGGTGTTGAAGCTCGCCACCCGTCAGGCGGAGTACGACGTCAGCGTGCCTCGCCGGGAAAGCAAGATCGGCAAGGGGCATAAGGAATTCGAGATCGTGGCCGACCCGGACATGCCCTTCGAGGAGGCCGCAGCCCGCAGGGACTTCACCATCAACAGCATGGGCTTTGCCTTCATGGACGGGGAGCTGTTGGACCCCTATGGGGGTAGGCGCGATCTCGATCGCCGCCTCTTGCGCCACACGAGCGCCGCGTTCGGCGAAGACCCCTTGCGGGTGCTGCGGGCGATGCAGTTCGCCGGGCGGTTCGAAATGACCGTCGCCGAGGAGACGATCCGCATCAGCGTCGATCAGGACCTCTCCGAGCTGCCCAAGGAGCGCATCTGGGAGGAATTCAAAAAGCTGCTCCTGTACGCGGAATTTCCCTCTCACGGGCTTCGTTATGCCAAGCCCCTGGGCATCTTGCCCTACTTTCCCGAGTTGGAGGCGCTCCACGACCTTCCTCCCGTCGAGGGTGAAGAATTCCCCGCAACGCCCTGGCAGCGGACCCTGGAGACCGTGGACCGCGCCGCGGCGCAACGCATCGGCGAGGAAAAGGCCGATCTGGCGCTGATGGCGGCGGCGCTGATCCATCGGCTGGAAGAAATCGAGGCGCCCGCCGTGGGCGCGTCG
>JAPUJL010000009.1 GCA_027296185.1 SAR324 cluster bacterium
AGCTCGGCCCAGTACCATCAACAGAGCAATGTACTCACTGCTCCCGCTGTTCCGCTTCCCATCGCGGCCAGACGTAGCCCCCGTCCACCCGGAGCGAGCCGATCCCATCGAAGAGGAGAGTGTCCGGGCCGTCGAAGGTGAGGGCCACGGCATCCCCTGGCCGATGGCGGGGGTGCGTTCCCGGCTCGATCACGCCCAGGGTGCCGAGGGGGCTTTTGGCGAGGAAGAAAGTCTCGCGCCCCATCGGTTCCACCTGAACGATGGATGCGGGAAGCCCGGCCGCGGCGAAGCGGAGAAATTCCGGGCGGAGGCCCAGGACGTAACGCCCATCCCTCACATCGGGACAGGGCAACTCCACGTTGCCAGTCCGGAACTGTCCACCGGCGACGGAACCCTCAACGAAGTTGATGGAGGGCGTGCCGATGAATCCAGCCACGAAACGGTTCGCGGGACGGCGGTAGAGATCCTCGTGGGTGCCCGCCTGCTGAACGCGACCCTCGCTCATGCACACGATCCGATCCGCCACGGTCATCGCTTCGATCTGGTCGTGGGTCACCAGAACGGTGGTGATGGCGAGCTGACGCTGCAGGGCCTTGATCTCGCCCCGCATGGCTAGGCGAAGGGCGGCGTCCAGGTTGCTCAGGGGCTCGTCCAGCAGGAGGAGCTGGGGTTCCTTCACCAGTGCGCGGGCCAGGGCCACCCGCTGCTGCTGTCCGCCGGAGAGCTGGTCCGGCTTGCGCTCCAGCAGGGATTCCACGTGAACCAGGCGCGCGGCCTGCTCTGCCTGCACCCGGGCCCGTTCCGCGCCGATGCGCTTCATGCGCAAGGGAAACAGGATGTTGTCGCGCACGGTCATGTGGGGATAGAGGGCGTAGGACTGAAACACGACGCCCACGTTGCGGTCGCGCGGCTCCACCTCATTCACCACCTGCCCGTCGAAGCGGATCTCGCCGCGGGTGGGTGTGTAGATTCCCGCGAGCATCAGAAGCGTTGTCGTCTTCCCGCAACCGGAGGGGCCGAGGATGGCGGTGAAGCTGCCGTCCTCGATGGTGAGATCGAGCTCCTTCACCGCTGCGATCCCGTCGAAGCTCTTGTCGATTCCCACAAGCTCGATCCGCGCCATCGTTGCTCTCGCGTCAGCCCCGGATTCCGCCCACGGTCATCTGAGTCAGGTGCTTCTGGGTGAAGACGTAGAGCACGGTGGTGGGCAGCATGTAGAAAACACCCACGGCGGCGACGATTCCATAGTCCACGCCCATGATGTCGTCGGCCACCCAGAACAGATACAGGCTCATGACCCAGTTGCTCTTGTCCAGGAGCAGGGTCGCGACGAAGACATACTCCTCCCAACCCTTGATGAAGGCGAAAATGGCGATAGCGATCACCCCGACGCGGACATGGGGCAGCACGACCCACACGAACGCCTGCCGCCGCGTCGCCCCGTCGGTAAGGGCGCTCATTTCGATCTCCCACGGCACAGCATCGAAAAATCCCTTCATGATGAAGATGGCGAAGGGGAGCTCCAGAGTGCAGATCACCAACACGACCCCGACGATCGTGTCCAACAGCCCCACCCAGTGCAGCATGAGAAAAATCGGAATGATCAGCGTCATGGCGGGGAAAGCGTGGAGCACCAGCAGCGTCTGCAGCGCCCGCTCGCGCCCGGCGAAGGCGAAGCGCGAAACGCCGTATCCCGCCAGGGTCGCTACCACCACGACGATGGCGGTTTGTAGCCCGGCCAGGAGCAGGGAGTTGCCGAAGGCCGTCCACACCCAAGGGAACTGCTGGCCTCCGACGCCCGAGACGCCCCGTACCTCCTCGATTAGGTTCGGATTCCACAGGAATCGGTAATTGTCGCCGTGCAATGCCGGGCCCACGAGGTACCCCAAGGAAATCAGGGCCCCCGCCGCGACGATTCCATAGGCTGCGCGCCGCCGGCGCGGCCTCAGGCGGCCGGCCGCGACGCCCAACCCCGCTGCCGCTAGCAGCACGGCGACTGTTTGCCACAAAATGGAGGTATCGACGGTGCCGGAGGTCGCGGAAAGGGAGATGGTGACCATCCACAGGTACGGGACGAGCACCGGGAGCGCCGATGCGATGAGCGCCCCGTATAACGCGGCGGCGGTCGCGCGCCTCCTCACGCGCGCCCGGGCCGCGAGGGCGCTCCATGGCGCCGGCCCAGCAGCCGCGGCAGTCGTGTGCGCCGCCATCTCAGTGCACCTCGATACGCGGCCGCTGCATCAGTGCGCGCATGTCCATGAACCGCCACATGGCCAGGGCCGCCACGGCGCCCACCGCCACCAGCACCAGGGTCATCGCTGCCCCGTAGGCATAGAAGCCGGTCTCGAAGGCCCGCTTGTACACGTAGAGCGCATAGACCATCGTGTCGTAGAATGGCCCGCCGTTGGTGACGAGCCAGATGTACTCGAAGCTCACGAGCAGGGAGAGGGTCTGGTAGACCGTCACGAAACTCAGGGGCCAGCGGATCGAGGGCAGGATCACGTGGCGAACGATGGCCAGCCCGCCGGCGCCGTCCGCCCGGGCGGCGTAAATCAGGTGGTCGGGGATGGCGCGAATGGCCGAGGTGAGGATGATCATCCCCATGGACGCGCCGATGAAGCCGTTGACGAAGACGATCAGCAGAACCGGGCTGTCGTTCATCCAGTCGATCAGGGGCAGGCCCAGCGCCCCGTGCAGCACCTGGTTCAACAGCCCGGTCTCGGTCGGGTCGATGGTCCAGGCCCAGAGCAGGGCATAGACCACCGACGGGCTCATCCGGGGCAGCAGCCACACGGTGCGGAAGAAGGCGCCCGCCCTGGGATGCACCGCGGTGGTCATCAGCGCCAGCAGCAAACCGTAGGTGACGTTGAACACCGCCACGGTGCCGAACACGTAGAGCAGCGTGACAGAGGCCACCTGGGTCAGACGGGGGTCGCCCGCGAAGAGGCGCTCGAAGTTCCGCGTCGTCGCCTCGGTCACCTGGAGCGTGCGCCCCATGTCGGTAAATGCGATGGCGAGGTCCGCCACCACCGGCACGACGTAGAAGAGCAGCAGCAGGACGCAGGCCGGCCCCAAAAATAGCGCCAGATTCGCTCTGCGCCGTGCCTGCATGCTCATGGAGACCGTTGCGTGCACAGGATCGGTCGTCGTAGGGCCGCGGTGAAGCGCAGTGATACGCAGCGGGCGGCTCGACGAGGCATCGGTCGGCTAGCGAACGATGACCTCATCGCCCAGCTCGAATTCCATCTCCCCGGCAACGAACTCGACCCCCTCCTCGGGCGTGAGCCGGCCCGTTTCCACTCCCTGCAGCCCCTTGAACA
>JAPUJL010000090.1 GCA_027296185.1 SAR324 cluster bacterium
CGGAGCTATCCGGTTTCTCATATAATGCCGGCGGCGTTGACGCGACTTCCCTCGACGGCGTGGTGCGCGTGGAGTACTACCTAAATCCCTGGATCGGCATCACCGCCGGCTACCGGATCATCGATCTGGACGTAAACGACGATGATTTCGGCTCCCTCGACTTCCAGCAGGACGGCGCCCAGTTCGGAATGGTCTTCCGTCTCTGAGGCTGAAGAGCCCACCTCGGTGATTTGCTCACCATTCTTATCCTGATCCGCTGAAACCCTCCCGGGTGTCCGCCCGTACTATTCCATGAGAGGCGCGGGGGGGTGAGTATGAAGCGGTTTGCTGACTGGAAGTGCTCGATTCGGCACGGCCCGTCGTCGGCTTCACGGCGGAATTTTCTGAGCCGTATTGCTGCAGGGGCGGGCGCCACCCTGTTCGCGGGTTGGTCGGGCGCTCTACGCGCCGCCGCCGGTTCGCCACGAGACGATCTGGTTCTCGTGATCTCCCCGCACCGGATCTTCAAGGCGCTCGATCCCGGAAATGAGCAAACCGAGAGCTGGTATTTTTATTTGTCGATCCTGGGCCGGGAAGGGGCGGTTTTCGAGCCGCAGGGAGCGCTGTTTTCCCTTTACGCTTCCGGCCGCAAGATGAAGACCATCCGCCTCTCCGACCGCAGTACCAGGGCGCTGATGCAACCGGGCGAGGATATCGATGAAACTGCTCCGGGTAAAGACGGAGAGGAGCCGCTCCGGGAGCTGTTCTACTACCGCCTGGGCTTCCGCGAGCCTGTAGCCCTGGAGGTGGACCGGGTCGTGTGTGAGTTCGAACGGGGGCGTCCGGGGGGCGGACACCACGAGTGGCGTCTTGATGTGCCGGTATCGCGCTACACACCGAAGACACGGCTCATGTTTCCGTTCAGGGGACAGGGGATCGTCACGGCCGGGGCGGTGAACAACGGCGGCCACTCGAACCGCAGCGGGCAGTTTGCCGTCGACGCCATCGGGCTCACCAAAATGTATGCACCCCAGATCAGTGCGGAGGAGAAGAACGAATCGTACGCGGGCTGGCGCCGCGATATCATCGCACCCGCGGACGGTCTGGTGATCGCCAGCCGCAACGATGTACCGAATCAGCCCGCTCCCGGGAGCAATGATCCCGCCTCCTTCACCATGCCGGACGGATCCCGAGCCGAGACAGGCAATTACGTGCTCGTCAACCACGGACATTCAGAATGCAGCGTGCTGATGCACATGGACACCGGTTCGGTGCGCGTCAAGAAGGGTGACCGGGTTCGCCAGGGCCAAACCATCGGCCAGTTGGGCAACTCGGGTGACTCGTTCGCCCCCCATCTCCACTATCAGCTGCAGTCCGGGCCGGACCTCTTCGATGCGGACGGCCTGCCGCTGGAGTTCGCCAACCTGAACGGAGTTCGGATGATCAAGGGCGCGTGGTTTGACGCCCGGTAGCAACCGGTAAAGCCGGGATCCAATGGTATTTAGAGAATAAGACTGGACATCCTGCCTCATATCTCCTACGATTATGGGGAAATCGAACCAGGAGCAGGCAGTCTTCGCCTTCCAGAAGTCGACCCGCTCAGGAGCGGGTTCCAGCCTAAACCGCTAGAACCAAAACGTTTCCCCTAGGTTCAACTGTTGAATCGGACCGTGGAGTGTGTCCGCGGTCGCAACCCGCCGTGCGCCACGGGTGCCGGCAGAAGGAGAGTAATAACGTGTTGTTCACCAAGCTAGGTCTCGACCCTCAAATTGTTCGCGCCGTGCGCGACGAGGGGTACGAGACGCCCACGCCGATCCAGGCGAAAGCCATCCCCGCGATTATCGAGGGGCGCGACCTGATCGGCTGTGCCCAGACGGGCACCGGCAAGACCGCCGCCTTCGCCCTGCCACTCCTGAACCGCCTGCGCGCGGGCGCCAGGGGGCGGCTGCGGGCCCTCATTCTCACGCCCACACGTGAGCTCGCCCAGCAGGTGGCCGAATTCGTCAAGGTTTACGGCCGCCATCTGCATCAGCGTTCGGCTGCCATCTACGGAGGAGTTGGCTACGGGCCGCAGGAGAGTGCGTTGCGGCGCGGGGTCGACATTCTCGTGGCCACCCCCGGCCGTCTGCTCGATCACATGGGGCGCGGGAACGTCAACTTCAAGAACCTGGAAGTTTTGATCCTGGACGAGGCGGACCGCATGCTCGACATGGGATTTATCCGTGACGTGCGCCGCATCATTAAGGCCATTCCTGCCCGTCGCCAAACCCTGCTTTTCTCTGCCACCATGCCCGATGAGATCCGGCGTCTCTCGAAGGAGATCCTGTGCGACCCGATCAGTGTGGAGGTGGCTCCACGCCGCGCAGCGCCCGCCCAGGGAGTGAGGCAGGCGCTGCTGCCGGTGACCACGGCACGCAAGCGGGACCTGCTGGCGCACCTGGTCGAGAACGAAGCGAAGGGCCAGACGCTGGTATTTACCCGCACCAAGCACGGTGCGAACAAGCTTGCACGGCACCTGGAGCGGCGCGGCCACGGGGTGGCGGTGCTCCATGGGAACCGCAGCCAGGCCCAGCGCACGCGGGCGCTCGACGCCTTCAAGAAGAAGCGTGCTCGCGTCATGGTCGCCACCGACATCGCTGGTCGCGGCATCGATGTGGACGGGATCACCCATGTGGTCAACTACGATCTTCCCCAGGTGCCCGAGGATTACGTGCACCGCATCGGCCGCACGGCTCGTGCCGGAGCCACCGGCGATGCCCTTTCGCTCGTGTGCCCGGAAGATCGAAAGCTCGTGCGTGCGATCGAATCTCTGATAGGTTGTTCCATCGAGCGTCGTTCGGTACTGGACTTCGCCGTGGGAGCGGATGCGCCTCCCCAGAGTCCGGCTGGGAACGGCCGCCGGTTCCAGAAGCGCTCGGGCTCGGGCCAGGGAGGCCAGCGGCCCGCGAAGCGCCGCAGCTTCGGGACCCGGTCGAAACAGAACACGGGATCGGGCAAGGTCCTTCCCTCGCCGAAAGTGGTTTCCGGCTGGAGGGGACGGGCGAGCCGACGCCGGGCTGTGTGACATAATATTCCTCCGTGAAAAGGCGAGTACTGACCGCACGTAACGCGGACAAGCACGTCCTCTATCAGGAGAGCGTCCAGTCGCCGGATGGAGACGTTCGGTTCTTCTCCAGTCACTACCGGCGGAGCACCGGAAAACCGCTGCGGCGGTTCCGGGAGGACTTCTGCGGGACCGCCCTCCTGTCCTGCGAGTTCGTAAAGCTCCACCGGGAGAACCGCGCCGTGGGAGTCGACATGCACCCACCTACCCTTGCGTGGGCCCGGAAACACAATGTCTCGGGCCTCAGTGAGGGCCAGCGTGAGCGGGTCTCACTGGTTCGCGGGGAAGTGCAGGAGGTGCGCAGCCCCAGGGTGGATCTGATCGCCGCCGTCAACTTTAGCTACTGGGTTTTCAAGACCCGCAAGAGTCTGCTGGGTTATTTCGGGAATGCCCGGCGGTCGCTGGCCAGGGGCGGTCTATTCCTGGTTGATATCTATGGCGGGAGCGAAGCTGTGGAGGAATACGAGGATCGCACCCGTCACAAAGGTTTCACCTACGTCTGGGATCAGGCCAGATTTAATCCCCTGACGTACGAGATACTCTGCAAGATCCACTTCGAGTTCAGGGACGGATCACGCCTCCGGAACGCGTTCGTGTACGACTGGCGCCTCTGGACCCTGCCGGAAGTACAGGAGTTGTTTCGTGAGGCAGGGTTCCGCGACGTCCACGTCCTGTGGGAGAGTGTCGATCGAAAAACGAACAAGGGAAACGGAGTCTATCGCCGCACTCAACGCGGCCAGGACGATCCCAGCTATATTTCCTTCGTGGTCGGCCGGGCCTGATTCCGCCCCCTCACCCTCCCTTCCTCCTGCCGGCACTTGACCTCTGCCGTCCGGCGC
>JAPUJL010000091.1 GCA_027296185.1 SAR324 cluster bacterium
GGGAGCGAAAAGGCCCGGCCGGACGGCGCAAGCCTCAGGAATCCGTCGTCTCGACCAGCTCCAGATCGACCGTCTGGGGCCCGTCCTCGCAGACCCGCTTGAGCCCTTCGGCGTAGGCCTGGAAGTGGGGCGTGGCGAGAAATCGCTTGTGGGCGTCCGCACCGGAGAACTCGGCCAAGTGAACGAAGGTGCGGCCGTCGGGCTCCCGAAAGGCCCGATAGCGGGCAGCGGGATCGTTCGCCGCCCGTTGGGCCGCGAAAAAGACGCGGCGCACTTCCGCGGCTTCGGAGAGGCACTCCTCCCGCACCCGGTAGCGCAGCAGAACGACCATGGAAAGTCCTCCGAAGGTGGGGGAGGGCTCCGCCCCAACCGGTACCGCCCCCGTGGATTCGCAGCCTGTACTCCCAGGACGAACAGCCCCGGTGGGAGCGGACAATCCCTTGGCTATTTCGGCCCTCAGCCGTCCATCCCTCAGCCGTCCATGGTGAGAAGAATCTTGCCGAAGTTGCGGTTCGCTTCCATGTACTCGTGGGCCTCCCGCGCCTGCTCCAGGGGAATTGCGCAATCGATCACCGGCTTGATGCGCCCCTCGATGAGCAGGGGCAGCCAGCGCCGGCGGAAGCGCTCCGTGATGGCGCGCTTGTCGGCCAGGGGGCGGCTGCGCATCACCGAGCCCTTGATCTGGAGGCGCTTGCGCAGCACGAGCCCCAGATCGATCTCGCCCAGGGCGCCCCCCATCAGCGCCGCGAGGATGAGCCGCCCGGCGGTCTTGAGCACGGCCAGATTGCGGGCCAGATAGTCGGCGCCGATGAAGTCCAGCACCACGTCCACGCCCTCGCCGGAGGTGAGCCGCAGCACTTCCGCCTGGAAATCCTGTTCCTTGTAATTCATGCCGGTCACGGGCGCGCTGCCCCCGAGCACCTGGGCGCCCAGGGCTTCCGCCCGGGAGATCTTCTCGGCGGAGCCGGCGGTGAAGTAGACCGTGGCCCCCGCCTGGACGGCCATCTGGATGCCCGCGGTGCCCACGCCGCTGCCACCGGCGTGGATCAGCACCGACTGCCCCGCGTCCAGCCCGCCCAGGACGAACAGGGTCTCGTTGCAGGTGAAGTACACCTCGGTTACCGCCGCCGCGTCCTGGTAACTCCAACCATCGGGAATGGGCATGGCCATCTGGGCGTCGAGCAGGGCGTATTCCGCATAGCCGCCGCCGCCCACCAGTCCGAAGACCCGGCCGCCCTCGGCGAATCCGGTCACTTCGGAGCCCCAGGACACCACGTCGCCGGCCAGTTCCAGGCCCAGGATTTCCGAATCCCCCGGCGGCGGGGCATACAGCCCCTGCCGCTGCAGGGTATCGGCGCGGTTGAGGGCCGAGGCCTTGACCCGCACGAGCAGTTGTTCCGCGCCGGGCTCAGGCACCGGCACACGGCCCATGCCGAGCACCTCGGGACCGCCGGTGCCGTTCAGCACCACGGCCTTCATGTCTTGGGCAACCATGGCTATCGCACTCCTTCAAGATCGGCCCGCAGGCTCATGACCGCGGGACGGGATGAAACCCCCGGTGGGCGCCAGTACCTAATGTGAATACTTCGCGTACCCATGAAAACACGTAAATCATCGATTCAACGGGTGAAGCATTGCCAATGATTGCGCGCGCATTTTCGACGCGAAGTACTAGCCCCAAAACGCCCGCTCGCCAAACCAATACAACGCCACCACCAGGATCGCCACCGATCCGGCGCGCATCACCGGCGCCTGCAGCCCCAACCGCGCGAGGCCGAGCAGCACGGGCAGCACCAGGGACAGGATCACCATCTGCCCCGCCTCGACGCCCGCGTTGAAGGCGAACAACGGCGCCACGTGCGCCTGCCGCGCGGCGGTCAACCCGGCCAGCACCGAAGCGAATCCGAGCCCGTGCACCAGCCCGAAGCCGAAGGTCACGGCCCAGCGGTAGCGCATGCCCCAACCGGCGAGGTTCTCCACGGCAATGTAAGCGATGCTCAACGCGATGGCACTCTCCACGAGCCAGCCGGGCAGGGTCACCCATCCGAACGCCGCCAGCAACAGCGTCACCGTGTGGGCGACGGTGAACATGGAGATCACGCCGACAAGGTAGCGCAACCGCAGGCTGGCGACGATGAGGCCGAACAGGAAGAGGATGTGGTCGTATCCGATCAGGATGTGCTCCATCCCCAGCAGGAAGAAGCGCCAGGTTTCGCCCCAAACCCCACCTCCCGGCTCGGTGAGATTCACCTCCAATTCCGGTCGATCGAAGTTGAGGGTGAACTCTGAACTCCCGCCCTCCCGGACGAGCTGCCCCAGGGTGGCGTGGTGGGCATCGATCTCCGAGAAAACGAGGTATTGAATCAGCAGCTTTTCCGCCGAGGCGGGACAATCGAAGCGAAGCGCGAACTCCACCTCCTCCGGGAACCGCGCCGTGTCCATGTGGACGGCGCCGGGCTCGCACCAGCGCCCGTCCGCGAACACGGCGATCCGGCTGCCGACATAGTCCACGGCCTCCCGGCGCTGGGCCTCGATCGCCGCGGCGTCCAGGGGCGCCTCCGCGTCCTCCACGATCCCCAGCGCGACGGCCAAATCGACCGGAGTCACACGCAACCGGTAGCTCACGATCCCTTCGCTCAACTCCACATGGGAGTAGGAAACGCTGGTGACGTGGGCTTGAGCGATACCGACCGCCAGCAGCCAGCAACAGAGGGTCAGCCACGCGCCCCACCCGAGCCCGAAGCCACGCAATCGGGAGCTGCGGGATGTCCCGGCGACAGTTCCGATCCCCGGGCCGATCCCCGCGCCGAGCCCCGCCCCGGGCGGGCTCCGGCGGCGGCTCCCGGCTTCCGCCTGTCCGGCAGGGCGACGCGGATCACGGCACGGCTCACGGCGCATTTCACGCCCAGACTTGGAGGATTCCATTCCACAGGATCAGCTTGAGGGAGAGGGCGATCAGGGTGGCATGATAGAGCCAGAGAAACACCCGCTCGTTAACCCGGCTCAGCAAATACCGGCCCACGATCGCGCCCAGGATCACCGCCGGCAGAATCAGCGCGAAGGACGTGAGGTGCGCCTGGAACTGGAACCCGATCAACCCGAACGCCACCACCTTGGCCAGGTGGGTCGCCGACGCCAGGCTGGATTGGGTGCCCACGATCGCTTCCTTGGCCAGCCCCTTGCGCACGACGAACGGGCCGAACAGTACGCCCACGCCCCCCACGACGATGGAAAGCGCCCCGACCACGAAGCCGAAGGGATAGAAGAAGGCGGGCGGCGTGTCCCGGTCTCCGAACACGCGGAGCCGCTTCAGATACAGCGCCGAGAGCACGAACACACCGATGGCGATCTCGATCGCCGTTTCCGATAGCCCCTGGAACAGCAGCATTCCCACCGCAACCCCCGGCGCGAGGAAGGCCGAGTACCGCAACACCAGGGGCCATGCGGTCTCCCGCCGGAACAGGTAGACCCGGGAGCCCGTCGAAACCAGTTGAATGACCCCGTGGAAGGGTATCGCCTGGGCGGGGCTCATGACGGTCAGCATCAGCACGATCAGGATCGAGCCGCCGCCGAGGCCCAGCGTCCCGGACAGCACGGCCGTCAGAAACGAGGCGGTGGTGAGAAAGATCAGTTCACTCAAGGTCGGCGCGGCG
>JAPUJL010000092.1 GCA_027296185.1 SAR324 cluster bacterium
CCGTAGTCCTGGGCGAAGATTTCGCCGATGTGAATCAGGCAATCGTCCGCCAGACCGTGCCGCGGGTAAGTGTTCACAAAGCGGTGAAACAGCGCCACCCCCTCGCTCAGATGCTCGGGGCTCCGCCCGGCGGCATAGGCCTCGCGGTAGGCCAGCCCCGCGCTGAACAGGGCGTCGGGGCCCCGAGGGTGGTTGGGGTAGGCCTCGTGTACCGCGAGAAAGCGGCGGCCGGCCGCGCTCCAACCTTTGCCTTGCCTGGTGGATGGAATTCGCTCGGGGTCTTGCCGGCGCAGGCGGTGGAACTCCGTGGCGGCCTGGGCGTACAGGGCCTCCGCCTCGTCGGCCAGAGCCGGGGCGGGCAGAGCCGGCGCCAGCAGCAGCAGGATCGCGGCGAGCAGCGCCGCCGGCACCCATGGCCGGGCGGCGGTCCCGCGTGAAAGGGGTTGACGGCGGGGAAGTTCTTGGGGGCGTGGAAGTCCTTTGCAGCGCGGTGCGGCGATCAAGGCTTGCCTCCCTGATCCAGTTTCTCCCGCAGCGTGTGCAGCAGCGTCAGCGCCTCCAGGGGGGTCATGCGATCCAGATCGAGAGTGCGCAGCTCTTCCAGCACCGGGTGGGCATCGGCCAGGAATGAGAGCTGTTGCCGGGCGCGGGCCGCGAGCTCCGCTCCGCCCCGGTCGCGCCCCTTGCCGCCGGCGGGTATGGAAACCGCAACCCCTTCGCTGCCCGAGATCAGCTCGTCCATCACGGCATGGGCCCGATCCACCAGGGAGGCGGGAAGCCCCGCCAGGCGGGCCACCTGCACCCCGTAACTCTTGTCGGATTCCCCCGCCACCAGTTTGCGCGTAAACACGAGGCGCTCTCCGGATTCCTGGATCGCCATGTTGAAGTTCTTCAGCCGGGGCAGTTCTTTGGCGAGCTCGGTGAGCTCGTGATAGTGGGTCGCGAAGAGCGTCAGCGCCCCCAGGCGATGCAGGTGTTCAGCGATGGCCCATGCAATGCTAATGCCGTCATAGGTGCTGGTTCCGCGTCCGATCTCGTCCAGGACGATCAGGCTGTCGGCGGTCGCGTTGTTCATGATGTTGGCCGCCTCGTTCATCTCGAGCATGAAGGTGCTCTGGCCCCGCGCCAGGTTGTCCGAGGCTCCCACCCGGGTGAAAACGCGGTCCACCAGGCACAGCTCGGCCTCCTTCGCGGCGACGAAGCTGCCCGCCTGGGCCATCAGCGCGCTCAGCGCCACCTGGCGCATGACGGTGGACTTCCCGGCCATGTTGGGGCCGGTGAGCAGCAGGATCTGCGCGTCCGCACCGTCCATGGCGATATCGTTGGGGATGAACGGCTCGTCGAAGTCGATCCGCTCGATCACCGGATGGCGGGAGGCCCGCAGCACGATCCGCCGCCCTTCGCCGGCGGGCGACAGGGACGGGCGGACATAGCCGTTGTCGCCGGCGGCTTTCGCCAGCGCGGCCAGCACGTCCACGGTGGCCACCTGGGCCGCGGTGGTCTGCAGGCGCCGGGAATATCCGCCCAGCACCCCGCGCACCGACTGGAACTCGGCATACTCCAACTCGCCGATGCGATCCTCGGCGGTGAGGATCTTCTCCTCCAGCTCGTCCAGCTCGGCGGTGCTGTAGCGCTCCGCGTTGACCAGGGTTTGCTTGCGCTGATAGTGCTCCGGAATTTTCTCCTGATGGAGGTGGGAAACCTCGATGTAGTAGCCGAACACCTTGTTGTACTTCACCTTCAGCGTGGCAATGCCCGTGCGCTCCCGCTCCGCGGCCTCCAGGCGGGTGATGACCGCCTTGCTGTCCCGGGAGAGCATGCGCAGCCCGTCCAGCTCGGGGATCACCCCCTCGCCGACGTAGCCCCCCTCCCGCAGCTTCAGCGCGGGCTCCTCCAGAAAGCGTTCCACCAGGTAGTGGCACACGTCCTCCATGGAATCGAACCGCTCGGCGATCTCCCGCAGCAGCGGCGCACGAAACGCAGCGAACAACGGGGGCAGCGCCTGCACCGAGCGCAGCGCGGCGCGCAGGGCGATCACGTCGGCGATGCTCACCAACGGCAGAGCGATCCGCGCCACGGTGCGCTCCAGATCGCGGACGCCCGCCAGGGCCTCCTGCAAATCCTCCAGGGCGCCACGGCGCTGCAGGAGTTCCGCCACCGCTTCCAGGCGCGCCTCGATGGCCTCCCGCTCCAGCAAGGGCTGGCCGAGCCACTTGCGCAGCAGCCGGGCGCCCATGGCGGTGCGGGTGTGGTTGAGCACAGCGAAGAGGGTGTGGCGCCGGCCCACGCCGGAGGCGTTCTCGAACACTTCCAGGTTGAGCAGGGTGGACTCGTCGAGCCACATGGACTGCTCGGGATGGAGCGGCCGGAGCTGGGTCAGGTGGACCAGGTCGCACTTCTGGGTCTCCTCCAGATAGGCCAGCAACGCCCCCGCCGCCTGCAGTGCCGGACCCAGATGGCCCAGGCCGAAGCCATCCAGATTGGCGACCCCGAAGTGGCGGGTGAGCCGCCGCTGGGCGGTTGCGGACTCGAACCAGGCCGCGGACGTGCGCTCGAAGCTGACCGGGGTATCCTCCACCAGCCGCAGCCGCTCGGCGATGCGGGCCGCGAAGGCCTCCACCCGCTCCTCCTCGCGGGGCGTGGACGGCTCGGGAAGCAGCACCTCCCGGGGCCGCAGCCGCACGAGAAACTCCTCGGCCCGGTGCGGGGCCGACGCGTCGAACTCGGCCACCTCGAACTGGCCGGTGGAGATATCCACCAGGGCCACGCCGAAGGGCTTGGTGGTGTGACGCGGTTCCACGGCGGCCAGGTAGTGGTTGCGGTCGTCCTCGATCAGATTGCCCGCCACGGTGGTGCCGGGGGTCACCACCCGCACCACCTCGCGCCGCACCACCCCCTTCGCCTGGGCGGGATCCTCCATCTGCTCGGCCACGGCCACCTTGATCCCCGCGGCGGTGAGGCGGTTCAGATAGGGCTCGTAGCTGTGGTAGGGGACGCCGCACATGGGAACGGCGTTCTTGGATTGCTTATTGCGGGTGGTGAGGGTGATCTGCAGAATCTCCGCGGCGCGCACCGCGTCGTCGCCGAACATTTCGTAGAAGTCCCCCGCCCGGAAGAACAGGATGCAGTCCGGGTGCGCCTTCTTCAAGGCGTTGTACTGCCGCATCATCGGCGTATCGGATTTGACCAGGCTCATGGGTCGGCGTTCGGCGTTCGGCGATCGTTCCGGGGAAGGGATCGAGATTTGGACGATGGGGC
>JAPUJL010000093.1 GCA_027296185.1 SAR324 cluster bacterium
CCTTGGCTATACCCGTGAGGAACTCTTGCTGATGTCCGTGCACGAGATCCAAATGCGGTATGACGCGGAGACGTTGCGCCACAGGAGGGCGCGGATGGTTCCCGGTACGCCGCTCGTCTCGCAAGGTCTGCACCGCCGCAAAGACGGAACGACGTTTCCGGTCGAAGTCAGAAGCTCGCTGGTTGATCTCGGAGAACATCGAATTATTCATTCGCTTGCGCGGGACGTCACCGAGCGCAAGCTGGCCGAAGATGCATTGCTGGACAGCGAGGCGCGCACCCGTGCAGTGTTGAACACCGCGGTGGACGGGATCGTGACGATCGACGCGCGGGGCATCGTGAGCTCCTACAATCCTGCCTCCGAGCGCATTTTCGGCTACAGCGCGAAGGACGTGCTGGGGCGCAACATCGCCCTGCTGATGCCTGAGCCCTACCGCCGCGAGCACGAGGGGGACTTGGCCGGCGGCGGAGAGACGCGGCTCCCTGAAGTGATCGCGATCGGCCGCGAGATGGTCGCCCGCCGCAGGGACGGCTCGACCGTCCCCATTGAGTTGACCGTCAGCGAATACCGGTTCCGCGGCGAGACCATGTACACCTGGATCGTCCGCGACATCACCGAACGGAAACGGGCGGAAGCTGCCCTTCAGCAGAGCGAGGACCGGTACCGGCGGCTGGTCGAGGAATCCCTGCAAGGCTTCCTCGTCTATCGGGGCAGCCACATCCTCTACGCCAACCGCGCCGAGGCGGATACGTTCGGCTTCGCCAGCCCCGAGGATATGGTGGGCACGTCCGTTGACGATTTGCTCGCCCCGCGCGAAAGAGAGCGGCTCATCTCGTGGCGCGCCGCCCGCGTCCGCGGCGAGGACGTGCCGGCGCGGTACGAGTACGAGGGTCGGCGGCGGGACGGCACGCCGGTCTGGGTAGACAATATGGTCAAGGTCATCTCATGGGAAGGCCAGCCCGCCATGCAAGCCATCCACATCGACGTCACGGCGCGAAAACTGGCGGAGGACGAATTACGGCTGTATTCGGCCAAGCTGGAGCGCAGCAACCAGGAATTACAGGAGTTCGCCTTCGTGGCGTCCCACGACCTGCAGGAGCCGCTCCGCAAGATCCAGGCGTTCGGTGAAGTGTTGCTCGAGGAGTATGGCGGCACCCTCGATTCCGAGGGCAAAACGTACCTGGAATTCATGCAGGGCGCGGCTGTGCGGATGCAAACGCTCATTCAGGACCTGCTGTCTCTGTCCCGGGTTACCTCACCAACAAACCCATTCGAGCCGGTGGATTTGAACGAAGTGATGGGTGCCATCGTTACAGATATGGCGCCCAAGGTGGAGGAGGCGCAGGCCACGATCCGCATCGGGGATCTACCCACGGTGCGGGCGGATCCGACCCAGATGTACCAGTTGTTGCAAAACCTGGTCTCCAACGCGCTGAAGTATCATGGCACGGAACCTCCGGTGGTGACCGTCACCAGCCAAGCGCTGCCGGGTACGGGCGACGTCGAACTGACCGTCGAGGACAATGGGATCGGGTTCGAGGAGCAACATGCCCAACGCATCTTTGGAATTTTTCAACGGCTGCACGGCCGGGGCAAATACGAGGGTACCGGAATCGGCCTGGCGATCTGTCAACGGATCGTCGAGCGGCACGGCGGCACCATCGCCGCACGCGGCAAGCCGGGCCAGGGGGCGGCGTTCGTGCTGACGTTGCCGATGGACTCCCAAGAGCGAGGCACGCCGGATGCCGCCGATGCCTAAGATCGTGCTTCTCATGGCCGAGGACGACCCGGAGGATCGGCTCCTCGCCGAGCGTGCCTTTTCCCGCTCTGGAGTGAACTGCGAGTTGAGAACGGTGGAAGACGGCCGGCAATTGATGGACTACCTCAACCGCTCCGGAGACTACGCCGACCCGGCGGCGAGTCCGACCCCCGCCATGATTCTGCTGGATTTGAACATGCCCGTGATGGACGGGCAGGAAGTGCTCACCCAGCTGAAGGCCTCCGAATGCCTTCGCGGTATCCCGGTGGTGGTGCTGACGACTTCCAGCGCCGATGCCGACGTGAAGCGCTGCTACGACCTGGGCGCCAGCTCGTACATCGTCAAGCCCGCGTCACCGGCGAGATTCTCCAAGCTGGTGGAGGATTTGTGGCGCTATTGGTCCGCCACGGCGACGCTTCCCAACAGCCATTGAGCAGCCCCCCCCACTCCCACTTGCGGTTCGTCGGGGACGGCTCCCTTTCATATTTCCAGCGGATGCGGGACGATCCGGTGTGGCGGGACGATGGGATGGGGAACTTGCGGCGGAAGGGCAAACCCTCCGCGTCAGGCGGACTGGCCTCAATGACTGGCAGCGACGCGATCAAAGTCTTGCTCGTCGACGACGACGAGCAGGAATTCGTACTGCTCAAGCGGCTTATCTCCAAGATCGAACACGGGCGCTACGCGCTGGAATGGGCGCCCGACTGGGAGTCGGGCTTGGAGATCATGAAGCAGGGCCGCCACGACGTTCACCTCGTGGATTACCGCCTGGGCGCCCGGGTGGGCGTGGACCTGATCCGCGAAGCGGTGCGCAGCGGTTGCACCGCGCCGAACGTTTTGCTCACCGGCCAGGGATCCCTCGACGTAGACCTGGAGGCGATGGCCTCCGGCGCCGCGGACTACCTGATGAAGGAGCAACTCGACGCGGCGACGCTGGAGCGGAGCTTGCGCTATGCCATCGAACGGCACAAGGCGCTACGGGAGGTCACCCTCAGCGAGGAGCGCCTGCACGATTTTCTCGAAAACGCCAATGACCTGATTCAAAGCGTTGGACCGGACGGCCGATTCCTATTCGTCAACCGCAAGTGGCGTGAAGTACTGGGTTACACGGAAACGGAGGCTGCCGGCCTGTCGTATGCGGACGTGATCCATCCGGAGCAGCTCGCCCATTGCAACGAGATATTTGGACAATTGCTGGGCGGGCTCGCCGGCACGGAAATCGAGACGGTCTTCCGCACCAAGACCGGCGAGGACGTGCACGTTTCGGGACATATCAATTTCCGCCACGAGGCGGGGAAGCCGATCTCCACCCGCGGCATCTTCCGCGACATCACTGAACGCAAAAAGGCGGAGGCGGCCATCCTGCAACTCAATGCGGATTTGGAAGACCGCGTCCTGCAACGCACCCAGGAACTGCAAGAGAGCGAGGAGCGCTACCGCAACCTAGTCGAAGGCTCCATCCAGGGAATCGTCATCCATCGGGAGGGCGAATCGCTCTTCGCCAATCGGGCCGCGGCATTCATTTTCGGCTACCGCTCCCCCGAGGAATTTCTGGGCCTGGGGGGCTTCGAGCGGCTCATCGCGCCCGGCGCCCTGGAAGCATTTCGCGCCTATTGCCGGGCCCGCCTGGGAGGCGAGACCGTCGCCACCGAGCACGAGTTCGAGGGCGTCAAGGCCGACGGCTCGGTGATTTGGCTGCGTTCCGTGGTGAGCGTGGTGTCCTGGAACAAGCGGCCGGCATTGCTTTCCGCATTGATCGATGTGACCGAAGCCCGGCTGGCCGGGGATGCGCTTCAGCGGAGCGAATGGCAGTTGCGTCAGATCGTGGATCGGGTGCCCCACATGATCTTCGTCAGGGATCTGCGCGGCGTGTATCTGCTGGCCAACCGGGCCATGGCGGAGGCCTACGGCACCACCGTGGACAAACTCGTCGGGGTGAACCATGCCCAGATTCGATCGAGCGAAGAGGCGGCCCGGGTGCGGGAGGAGGATCGGATGGTCGTCGAGGGGGGGCGGCCCCATTACATTCCCGAAGCCCCGTTTAGGGATGCCCAGGGCAATAGCCGCATCCTGCAGGTGACGAAGGTGCCCTACGTGGTCGACGGCATGGAAGAGCCCGCCATTCTCGGCGTTGCCGCCGACATCACCGAGGCAAAGCACGCAGAGCAGAAATTGCGCCAGGCGCAAAAGATGGAAGCGATCGGCTCGCTGGCCGCAGGAATCGCCCACGATTTCAACAATATCCTCACCCCGATCGTGGGCTATTCGGATTTCATCCTGAGGCGGCTAGAACCGGGCAGCCAGATGCACGCCGAGGTGGACGTGATCAACAAGGCCTCGCTGCGGGCAAAGGCGCTGGTGCAGCAAATCGTGACCTTCACCCGCCAGACGCAGGCAGGCAAGGAACCCATCGGGCTCGGCCGGGTCGCCGACGAGGTGGTGCAATTATTGGAGTCCGCCCTGCCCCCGACGGTGAAGATCGAAAAGCGGGTGGAGGCGGCGTTGCCCCAGGTGATGGCGGATTGCTCCCAGATCCACTCGATCCTGATGAACCTCTGCATCAACGCCCGCGACGCCATGTGGGACGGAGGCCGGCTCCTGGTTGCAATCGAATCGGAACAGCTGAGGGACCGGACGCTGTGGAACGGGGAGGCGATCTCGGGCCACTTCGTCCGCATTCGCGTCGGAGACACCGGTACAGGCATGGACGAGGCCACGCTCTCGCGGATCTTCGATCCGTTCTTCACGACCAAGGAGGTGGGGCAGGGCACCGGGTTGGGTCTGTCCACGGTGTACGGGATCGTCCGGGATCATGGCGGCTATATCGACGTTGCCAGCCGCCCCGGCGCCGGGAGCACCTTCGACGTCTATCTGCCCACGATCGATCCCGCGGCGGGTGCGGGGCCCGAAGGAATGCGGCCCGAGCCCTTGGCTCCGCCGGGGGTGCTGGGCGCGGAGGGGCACCAGACCGGCGGCGATGCCGCACGGGAGGGGCGCGGACCCTCTCGCGCGGCATCGATGGCCGAGAACCGGTTGCGCGTGGCGGTGGAGGACGGCACCACGACGATTCGCATCCTGGGGGATCGTCCCCTGGACAGTGGGGATGTCGGGCGCATTCCGGAGCACTACGCCGTCGCCGAACATGGCCGATCCGAGGTGCATGTGGTGTGCGGCCCGCCCATCTACCGCTTCCTCGTCGAGTCGGGGTTCGACCGGTTCCTCCAACTTTCCCATTCCGATTCCCGCTGACCGGCTCCCGGTCTCTCGCGGGGACGACGCGGCGCGATCCAGCCGCCCGCACACGGTGTTGCACATGAGCGACAGGCGGAAGATTCTCATCGCGGACGACGAGCCGGACATTCTGGGTTACCTGGAAAGCCAGCTCCGGCGAAAATACGATGTGGCGCTCGCCGGAGACGGCGCCGATGCGATCGTGCAGTTCCGCACGGAACGCATCGATATTCTCCTCACGGACGTGCGGATGCCGGGAATCGACGGAATTCAACTGCTGCGGGCGGTGAAGGAGTTAGCGCCGCGCTGTCAGGTGATCCTCATGTCGGGCCATTCGGATTTGCACATGGTCATCGACGGAATCAACAACGGCGCCTTCGCCTTCGTCACCAAGCCGCTCGAAATGACGGCGGTGCTCACGCGGATCGAGCAGGCCGTGACCCAGATCCGCGGGTTCGAGGATCAGGAAGCCGTGATGCGGGAGCTCAAGCGCGATCTGATGCATCAGACGGCCTTCAGCCAGCGGCTTTCGGCACTGGCGGCCTTGACGGGGAGCCTGGGGCACGAGCTCGCCCAGCCCCTGAGCGGCATCAACGTGTATGCGCAGACCCTGGGCGAGATGCTGGCCTCCGGTGACGTCGTGGATGCCGAGTACGCCGGACAGCTGATCGAAAAAATTCAGCAACA
>JAPUJL010000094.1 GCA_027296185.1 SAR324 cluster bacterium
CCACTCCTGTTCGGGTTCTCCAGGGGTGAACCGCCCGCGCAGGACGAAGCCCTCGGCCTCGAGCGACCCGAGCGCCGCCTGGATCGCCGTGAGGCGCAAGCCGAAGGATTGGGCGAGGCGGGCCTCGGTGACCGGGCCCAGTCCCTCCAGCCGCCCACGCACCAGCTCGACCAGCGCCTCGTCGGGGCTCCAGGCCCGTTCCGCGGCGCGGGGCGGCGGCTCGATGGCCGGATCCAGGGTCAAGTCCCCATAAACCGCCCGCAACTGGGGCAGGCGCTCCGCCGCCACCCAGAGGGGCGGCCTTCCGCCGGCACCGTGCAAAACCGCCGCCCGCCGGTCCGCCGCCAGCTCCTCGAAGAAGGGGCGCCAGTCCAGCGGCTGGGGGCGGCCCGTTTCCAGCAGCGCCTCGCGTCCGGCGGCCAGACCCCCCGTGCGGCCCTCGGCCTCGGTGAGGAAGCCCAGCAGCACCAGCGCGTCGTGCAGCTCGTCGGCGTGTTCCACCTGGGGCCAGGCCTCTCCGCGCACCCGCTCCAGGGCCGCCCGGTCCAGCGCGCCCACGTCGGCGGCGGTCTGGGGATCGAGCCAGCGGCGGCTGATTACGGCCTGGGTGCGCCGCTCCTCCAGGGGCGCATCGTCCAGGAACGCATAGGGCCGGGCGTTGAGAATCTCCTGGGCCAGCGGCGAGGGCTCGGGCAAATCCCGGGCGACGAGCTGCCGCTCGCCCCGCTCGATGGAGGCGAGCAGCGCCTCCAACCCGTCGATGTCCATGGCCTCTTCCAGGCAGTCGCGGACGGTCTGGTTGACCAGCGGATGATCCGGCACCTCGCGGTCGCCCGCGACGTTCTCGATGCAGGCCAGCTGATCGGGAAAGACCACCGCCATCAGGTCTTCCGCCTGGAACCGTAGCAGCGGCGCGGGCACCTTGCGCCCATTGCGCCAGCGCAGCACGGCCAGGGAGCGGGTCGCGTTCCAGCGCCAGCGGGTGATGAACATCGGCGCCGGCAGCATGGCCTGCACCAGCAGCTCCCGCACCGTCTCCGACTTCAGGTAGGAGAACACCGCATCCAGGGGGAAGCTGTGGGTCTGGCCCAGGGACAGCACGATGGCGTCCTCGGTGGCCGCCGCCTGAAGCTCGAAGTTGAACTTGCGGCAGAAGCGCTTGCGCAGGGATAGCCCCCAGGCCCGGTTGATCCGGCTGCCGAAGGGCGAGTGCACGACCAACTGCATGCCGCCCGTCTCGTCGAAGAAGCGCTCCAGCACCAGGGTGCGCTGGGTGGGCATCACGCCCAGAGCCGCCTGGCCCGCGGCCAGGTAATCCACCACCTGCTCCGCCGCCTCGGGGGCGATGCCCACCTCCTCCACCAGCCAATCGAGGGCCGAGCCCAGATCGAATGGCCGCGGCTGCGGTTCCGGCTGCGGTTCCTGCGGCGGGTCCAGCTGCGATTCCGGCGGCGGGGGCGGCACCCCACGGCCTTCCTCGGGCTCCACTTCCCCGGCCGGCGCCCCGTCCACGACAAAGGGGATCTCCGCCCGCGGCGATCCGGCCGGGGGGATATCCGGCACGGGCCCAGTCATTGGCGCAGGGAGCGCCTGCCCGTCCGGCAGCAGGCGCGGTCCCAGCCGCTCGGAGATGCTCTCGCGCAGCCGCGAAACCGCCCGGGACAATTCCGGCGTGCGGGCGGCCGCCTCCCCCAGCCAGAAGGGAAGGGTCGGGGGCAGCCCCTGGGCATCCGCGACCCGCACCTTGCCCGCCTCGACCCGCAGGATGCGCCAGGAGTGATTGCCCAACTGGAAGATGTCCCCCGCCATGCACTCGATGGCGAAGTCCTCGTTGAGGGTGCCGATGAAGGTGCCCTCCGGCTCCAGCAGCACGTCGTAATCGGCAATGTCCGGGATCGCCCCGCCGGAGGTGATGGCGGCCAGCCGCGCCCCGCGCCGCCCCCGCAGGCGGCCGTTTACGGCGTCCCGGTGGATCAGCGCCCCGCGCCTGCCGCGGCGGGTGGCGAAACCCTCGGAAAGCATGGTCAGCACGGCCTCGTACTCCTCGTCCGTGACGCCGCGGAAGGGATAGGCGCGGCGCACGAGCTGGAGCAGTTCGGCCTCCTGCCAATCCTCGCAGGCGACGGCCGCCACGATCTGTTGGGCGAGGATATCGAGCGGCTTCTCCGGGACGGTGAGCCGGTCCAGCTCCCCCCGGCGCACCGCATCCAGCAGGGCCACGCTCTCGACCAGCTCGTCGCGGGTCATGGGGAAGAGCCGGCCCTTGGGCATGCCGCCCACCGTATGGCCCGAGCGGCCCACCCGCTGCAGAAACGTGGCGATGGCGCGGGTGGGGCCGAGCTGACAGACCAGATCCACCGCGCCGATGTCGATGCCCAGCTCCAGCGACGAGGTGGCCACCAGCGCCCGCAACCGGCCCGACTTAAGCCGCTGCTCCGCGTCCAGCCGGTGCTCCCGGGAGAGGCTGCCGTGGTGAGAGGTCACATTTTCCTCGCCGATGCGCTCGGCCAGGTGCCGCGTCACCCGCTCGGCCAGACGGCGCGTGTTGACGAACACCAGGGTGGTGCGGTGCCGCTCGATCAGCGCGGCCAGCCGGCGGTAAATCTCCTCCCACACCTCCAGCGCCATCACCGCCTCCAGGGGCGATTCGGGCAACTCGATGGCGACGTCCATCTCCCGGCGGTGACCCACGTCCACGATCTCGCAGTCGGGCGCGGTGCCGTTGCCGTTGCCGGTGCCGTTGCCGGTGCCGTTGCCGGTGCCGTTCCCGCCGGCCGAGCCGAGGAGGAAGCGGGCGACCGTCTCGATGGGCTTCTGCGTGGCGGACAGGCCGATTCGCACCAGCCCCCGGCCGGTGAGGGCCTCCAACCGTTCCAGGGAGAGCGCCAGGTGCGAGCCGCGCTTGTTCCCGGCCAAGGCGTGGATCTCGTCGACGATCACCGTCTCGACCGTGCTCAGCATACGCCGGCCGCCCACGCTGGTGAGCATGATGTACAGCGATTCGGGCGTGGTGACGAAGATGTGCGGGGGGCGCTTGGCCATGGCCGCCCGCGAGGCGGGGGGCGTATCCCCCGTACGCACCCTGGTGCGGATTTCCACCGGCGGCAGCCCCAACTCCAGCAGCTCGTCCTGGATTCCGCTGAGGGGAACTTCCAGGTTGCGTTGGATGTCGTTGCTCAGCGCTTTGAGCGGGGAGAGATAAAGCACCTGGGTGGTGGGCTCGAGCTCGCCGTTCAGCCCTTTGCGCAGCAGTCCGTCGATGGCGCAGAGAAACGCCGCCAGGGTCTTGCCGGAACCGGTAGGGGCGGCGATGAGCGCGTGGCGGCCCGTCTGGATCGCGGGCCACCCCAGCCGTTGGGGCTCGGTGGGTTCCCCCAGATGCCGGGCGAACCAGCGGGATACCGCGGGATGAAATCGGTCGAGAACCATGCGCCGTGGACCTGTCGCGAATGAACCTTCCCTGGTAGCGCGGCACGAGCCCGCACGCGTGGCCCAGAGACCTGGCCCGGAGAGATCGCCCGGAGACATCGCCCGGAGACAGGGACGCCCGCACGCCGCGCGCGATCTTTCAGATTAGCGGGAAGTGGGGGAACAGCACAACCCGCCCGCCCACGCAGCCAGTGGCCCTGGGAAATTCGCGCTTCAGGGCGCCACGTGGACGGACAGACGAATCGGGCCCGCCCCGCTACACCAGGGTGCACGGGAACGCACCCGGGCGCCGCCGCGCGGCCCACCCCGGGGCCGCTCAGGCCGAGGGCGGCTAATAGTCGGTCCCGTCCCCCTTCAACTGCCGTCCCAGCCCGGCCA
>JAPUJL010000095.1 GCA_027296185.1 SAR324 cluster bacterium
ATTTTCTTGATGGCGTCGTTCATGATCAAGAGCTCGAACAGCCCCACCCGCCCCCGGAATCCGGTGCTCCGGCATTTGGAGCAGCCCTCCCCCGTGAACACCTTCTCCAGGCCGCTCACTTCCTGCCCGGTCAATCCCAATTCCTTGAGCAGCGCCTGATCGAAGGGCACCTCCACCTTGCAGCTGGTGCAAATGCGCCGCAGCAGACGCTGGGCCAGCACGCACACTACCGTCGAGGAGACCAAGTAGGGTTGGATGCCCATGTCCACCAGCCGCGTCATGGTGGAGGGAGCGTCGTTGGTGTGTACCGTGCTGAAGACCGTGTGACCGGTCAGCGCCGCCTGAATGGCGATCAACGCGGTCTCCTGGTCGCGCATCTCGCCGACCATGATCACGTCCGGATCCTGCCGCAGCACCGAGCGTAGCGCGGTGGCGAAGGTGAGCCCCAGCTTGGGGTTGACCTCGGTCTGCACATATCCGGCGATCTTGTACTCGACCGGGTCCTCGATGGTGAGGATGTTCTTGCTGTGCCGGTCGATTTCGCTCAGGGCGGCGTAGAGGGTGGTCGTCTTTCCGCTGCCGGTGGGGCCACTGACCAGGATGATCCCCCCGCTCTGGCGGATCAGCCGCCGCATGTCGGCATAAATCCCCTTGGGCATGCCCAACTGCGTGAGGCTGAACATGTCCTGATCCTGATACAGGAGCCGCAGCACCGCCTTCTCCCCCGACACGGTGGGGAGGGTGGAAACGCGGATATCGATCTTGCGCCCAGCGATGAGGATCAGGGTGCGGCCGTCCTGTGGCAGCCCGTGCTGGGAGATGTCCAGCCGGGACATGATCTTCACCCGGTTGATCAGGGGCAACTGCACCGCCTTCGGCAGGGTCGAGACCAGGTGCAGCACGCCATCCACGCGGAAGCGCACCACCACCTCCGTGGGGGTCGCCTCGATGTGGACGTCGCTCGCGTTGCTTTTCGCCGCCTGATAAAGGGCGTTGTTCAGCAGGCGCTTGATCGGTTCCTCGTCATGGGCCTCGAGCAGGTCCTCCGGCTCCTCGAGGCCCATGCCGGGCGACCATCCGGCGTCGCTGCCGGTATCGATCGCCTCGATCACCTCGTCGGTGTTCTCCTCCGCCCGGTCGTAGGCGCGGTTAATCAGGCTCAGAATCGCCTGATGGGTCGAGACCACCCGGTGACAGCGCCGCTCCAGCTTGCGGCCCACGTCGTCCACCGGCTCGAAGGCCTGGGGATTTTCCACCGCCACCCAGATCGCATCGTCGGTCATGCGGGTGGGGAAGAACACGAACTTCTTCGCGTACCGGATGGGGATGGCACTGGTGAATTCCGGCAGCAACTCGGACTGATCCAGGTGCGCCTGGTACTCCAGCCCGAACAGCCGCGCGACGCCCTGCTGGAAGATCTCCTCGGTGACGACCTTGCCCTTCAGCAGAATCTGCTTGACCCGGGCGATGTCCTGCCCGGCCTTGTCCAGCTGCTCCTGGTAGGGCTCCAGGGATTCGGCGGCGAGGTGAAACTCCCGCACCAGAATCGACAACAGGGGATGGCTGGGCTCGGGAGACGCTTCTGCGGGGGGAATGGGGACGGTCGGTTCGCTCATCTTGCCCTTTGCGGGCCCCGCCCCTGCGGAATCTATCGGGCGATGCTCCATCTGAGCCCCATCAGAACTCGATGCTGAAGCTCGGCGCGGCGCGGAAGCCGGCTTCGAGCCGCTCCACCTCGCCGACCTTGGCGATTTCCGCCACGTGGCCGGGTAATTCTTCCACAAAGCGGGAGGCTGAGCAAACCTCGTAATTTCCGTAGCGGTAGGAAATCAGCGGCACCGTGATCTGCAGATGCTGCTTGCTGCGGGTCACGCTGACGTAGAACAGGCGCCGTTCCTCCTCCAGCCGGCTCTGGGGAGTCAGGCAATCCCGGTGGGGGAACTGCCCCTCGACCACGCCGATGACGAACACCACCTCCCACTCGAGCCCTTTGGCCTGATGGATGGTGGTGAGGGTGAGGGTGTCCCGATCAGCGGCCTGCTCCTCCTCGTGATCCCGGATTACCGTGGCCCCCACCAGCGCCAACTGGGCGAGAAAATTATCCAGGGAGCGGTACTTGGCGCCGAACTCGGCCAGGAATTTCAGGTCGGCCTCCCGCTCCCACGGGTTGTCGTGGGCGTTGAACAGCACGTCCCGGTAGAAGGCCTCGTATACCCGCTCGATCATCATGGAGGGCGTGATCTGGTCCCCCAGGATCTCGTGGAAGGCGGTCATCAGCTTCTTCCATTCCTCCCGCGCCTTGGCGGGCACCGCCTGGGTCAGGTCCAGGTTGTCCGCGGTGAGCCGCACGGCGCGCTGAACGGCGAAGACCCGGTAGATCTTCTGCGCGGTGGTGTTGCCGATGCCCGGCAGCATCTTCAAGATGCGCAGCCAGGCCAATTCGTCCAGGGGATTGTGCACCACTTTCAGGAACGCCACGATGTCCTTGATGTGGGCCTGCTCGAAGAATTTGACTCCCGAGCGCACGATGAAGGGAATCCCCTGCTCGGTGAGCCGCAGTTGAAGCTCCGCCGACTGGGAGTGGTTGCGGTAGAGCACCCCCATTTCCCGGAAGGAAATATCCTGGTCGTGGTAGTCGAGGATGCGCTCCACGATCAGCTCCGCCTCCTCGCGCCAGTCGTAGGTGTGGGTAATCTGAGGGTGTACCGACTCGGGCTTCACGGCGCGGAGGTTCTTGGGGAACTGCGCTTCGTTGTGGTTGATGCTCTCGTTGGCCAGGTCGAGAATGTTCGGGGTGCTGCGGTAGTTTTCCTCGAGGCGGTAGACCTCGCCGCCCATGCGCTGGGGGAAATGGAGGATGTTCTCGAAGTTCGCGCCCCGCCAGCCATAGATGGACTGGGCATCGTCGCCGACCACCATCAGGTTGCGGTGCTCCCCGGCAAGCAGCTCGACGATCTCCGCCTGGATCACGTTGGTGTCCTGGTACTCGTCGACCAGCAGGTAGCGCAGCCGCCGCGCCAGCTCCACGTTCGGGTTCTCCGTCAACAGCCGGTGCCAATTGGCCAGCAGGTCGTCGAAGTCCATGGCGTTGTTGGCGCGCTTCTTCTTGGCGTAGGTGCGACCGATCGTCTCCAGTTCGGCTTCCCACTCGATCAGCCAGGAATATTGGTCCCGCAGCAGCGCCGCAAGCTCCATGCCCCGGTTGAAGACCATGGAGAGCACCGTCTGCACCACCCCGGCGGTGGGAAAGCGTTTCTCCGGCTTGCCGATGCCCTCGGCGATGGCGGCCTTGATCAGGTCCCGGGAATCCGCATCGTCCAGGATCGAAAAGTTGTTGGTGAATTCCACCAACGGCGCGTAACGCCGCAGAAAGCGGTTGGCGATGCTGTGAAACGTCCCCGCCAGCACCTTGACGTCCTTCGATTTTCGGGAGAGCAGCCCCTCCAGGCGGCGCTTCATCTCCTCGGCGGACTTGTTGGTGAAGGTCACCATCATGATCGCGGAGGGCGGCACGCCCCGCTCGATCAGGTGGGCCACCCGGTGGATGATCACCCGGGTCTTGCCGCTGCCCGCACCCGCGATGACCAGGGCGGGTCCCTCCCCGTGCTCCACGATCCGCTGCTGATCGGGATTGAGAACGATCATGGGAATAGACGAGTCCTTCCGGTTCGCTCCGCGGACCCCGCCGCCGGCTCCGATCCGTCGCCCCCAAATTCAGCCGCGATCCATCCGTGGCCGGGGGCGGGCAGGGTGATGTGGGCGCGGCGGGCCGCGCCACAGATCCCAACATAACGTGTCCAACATAACAGGGATTCGGCCGAAACTGAACGGGGGAGGGAACGCCGGTCCGTCCCGCGCACCGCGGCGCGGAACGCCAAGCGCGCCCCGGCCGCTCGACAAAAGAGGTTACAAATCCAGGCCGACTTGGTTACCCTGCGGATGACGCCTCCTCCGCGCCAAACCCCTTCCACCGGCCTGCGCCGCGCCCTGACGGTCGCCGGTCAAGACCGCACGCCGAACCTCCCGCGCCGCGAGTCCCATGGACCCTACCGCGCCCAGCCCGCTCAAGACCTTCCTGCCCGAAATCAAGGTGGTCGGCGCGGGGGGTGGCGGAGGCAACGTCATTGCACGCATGATCCGGTCGGGTATCGAGGGGGTGCAGCTCATCGCCTGCAACACCGATTCCCAGGCCTTGCGCGCCACGCGGGCCGATCATCAGCTGCTGCTGGGGCGGAAGATCACGGGGGGACGCGGGGCCGGCTCCCACGCCGAGCTGGGCCGGAAGGCCGCGCTGGAATCCGAGGAGGACTTGGCCGAACTGCTCGACGGCGCCGAGATGGTCTTCCTGGCCGCGGGTCTGGGTGGAGGCACGGGCACCGGCGCCTCGCCGGTCATCTCCCGGATCGCCCGGGAGCGGGCCAACGCCCTCACGGTGGCGGTGGTCACCCTGCCCTTCAAGTTCGAGGGCAAGCGGCGCATGTCCGTGGCCAAGGACGGCCTGGCCGCGTTGCGGGGCGAGGCGGATATCGTGTTGGTGATCCCCAACGACCGGCTGCTGACGGTCAGTTCCCGCACCGTCAGCATGGTCGAGGCGTTTCAGTTGGCCGATTCGGTGCTCGTCGACGTGATCCAGGGCATCGCCGACCTCATCACCCATGCCGGCCTGATCAACGTGGACCTCTCCGACGTGCGCACGGTGATGGAATACCGGGGCGGCGCCGTGATCGGCAAGGGCGTGGCCTCGGGCGAGGACCGCCTCATCTCCGCGGCGGACAAGGCCATCCACAACCCGCTGATGGGTTCGGTCGACCTGAGCGGCGCGAAGGGCATCCTCGTCCATGTGATGGGCGGACCGGACCTGGCGCTGATGGAAGTTCACGAGGCCATGGAGGCCATCGCCAACCTGGCCGGCCGCGACGCCAACGTCATCTTCGGCGCCACCACCCGCGCCGACCTGGGCGGCGACGTGAGCGTGGTGCTCATCGTCACGGGACTGGAAGAGCCTGAGCCGTAGCAGGGCCCCTCACCCCAGCTTCGGCGGCCCATCCAAGTACGGCGCGAACCAGACGAACTCCGCCCCGCTGTCGATCCGCCCCCGCAGAGCCTCCGCCTGCTTCGTCCACCAGTCCATGCCCATGTCGCGGAACAGGGCTTATTGAATTCTCTCTATCGAGTTCATAATGACCGGCATCCGGAACTTCCATGTGTTCCAAAGTTCCGCATTCTCGATTAGCTCAGTCATGAAGTGAGCGACATTGGATCGCGTAGTAGGACGGCCAGTAAGGATACCCGTGGTGGGGGACTCTTTGATGTCGTATGG
>JAPUJL010000096.1 GCA_027296185.1 SAR324 cluster bacterium
CCCTCGCCAATTACGGAGATCACCGAGCCCGTGCGGCCGGTCAGGTCGGCATCCTCGACCCAGAGCCGGCCGCGGACGATCAGCAGGCAATCGGCCAAATCGAAGCCCAGCTAACGCAGGGTCACGCGGGACAGGGAGCCGAACTCCGCGTCGAAGTGGAGGCAGGGGCCGCTCCGCGATTCGATGACCACGTCGCCGGGCGATTCGCCCACGCCCGCCAGGTGCAGCGGCTTATCCATGGTCAGGCTTTCCCGGTAGGTGCCGGGGCGGATGTGGAGGTGGGCGCCTGGCGGTGCCGCGGCCATGGCCTCGCGGAGGGAGGCGAAGTGGCCACCCCCGGCAGCGTCCACGACGATGGGCGCGGCCGTTGCCACCGGTGGGGAGGCCCCTTCCCGGGATTGAGCCGCGGCACCGCCGGCCAAACAAACCGCCAGGCCGCCGGGCAAGGAGGCCGCCACGGAGAACAGGAGCAGGACGATCCGGGTCCCGCCGGCTGCCCGGATGACGGCCGGCCGGCTCATGGCTCGGGCTCGCCGTCTTCCGGGGCGTCCTCCGAGGGCACCCGGTATTCCTCGTTGGCCCAGGCCCCCAAGTCGATCGTCTTGCAGCGCTCCGAGCAGAAGGGCCGCCACGGATTGCCCGCCCAGGCCGCGGGTTTGCCGCAACGTGGGCAGCGCACCTCGCGCACGGGCGGCCGCTGGCCTTCGCCGCTCATGGCTCCTGGGGCTTGCGGGTGCGTCGGCCGGCGGGAACGCGGATGTTGAGGGACTGCATCTTGGCGCGCAGGGTGTTGCGGTTGATGCCGAGGATGCGGGCGGCCCGCACCTGGTTCCACCCGCACTGCATGAGCACCTGGCGGATCAGGGGCCGCTCCACGTGGGCCTGCACCTCGTGCAGCAGGTCGCTCCTGCCCGCCTCGCAATAGTCCTGGATCGTGGCGCCCCAGGCCCGGAGCACGGTCTGCTCGAAGGGCCGGCCCGGGTCCTCTCCATCGTTGCCGCCCACGATATTGCGGGGCAGGTCGGCCAACCCGATCAGGTGAGAGGGAGCGGTAATCATCAGACTCTTCACCACGTTTTCCAGCTCGCGCACGTTGCCCGGCCATCCGTAGCCGGTGAGCGCCCGGGTGGCCTCCGGCGCCAGCGAGCGGGGCGGCAGGCTCAGCTCCCGCACTCCCTTGCGCAGGAAATGGTCGATGAGTAGCGGGATATCCTCCGATCGCTCGCGCAGCGGGGCGCAATCGATGATGAAGGCGCTGATGCGGTAAAAGAGGTCGTCGCGGAACGTACCCCCTGCGACCTTTTCGCGCAGATCCTGGTTGGTCGCGGTCAGGATGCGGGCGGTCACCCGCAGGGTTTCCGTGCCCCCCACCCGTTGGAACTCCAGTTCCTGCAGCACCCGCAGCAGCTTTGCCTGCAGCTCGAGGGGGAGGTCGCCGATTTCGTCGAGCAGCAGGGTGCCGCCGCGCGCCTGCTCGATGCGGCCGATCTTGCGCTCCTGGGCTCCCGTGAAGGCGCCGCGCTCGTGGCCGAACAGCTCGGACTCCAGCAGGTCGCGGGGGATCGCCGCGCAGTTCACCGCCACGAAAGGCCGGCCGGCCCGCGAGGAGTGATGATGGATCGCGTGGGCGACGAGTTCCTTGCCCGTCCCGCTCTCGCCCAGGATCAACACGGTCAGGTCGCGGTCCGCGACGCGCCCGACGGATTTGTAGATTTCCCGCACCGAGCGGCTCTTGCCGACGATGGGCTCCTCGGGTCCCACCTCCTGCAGGGTCGGCGCGGCAGGGGCGGGATGGCGCCGGGCGATGCGAATCGCCTGAACGGCGCGCTCGACGAGGGACTCGATCTCGTCGATGTCGAAGGGCTTGATCAGGTAATCGAACGCCCCCAGCTTCATGGCGGTGACGGCGTTCTGCATGGTGCTCTGGCCGGTGATGATGGTCACCAGCAGATTGGGGAAGTGGCTTTGCTGCCGTTGCAGAAAAGACCAGCCGTCGTCCCCCGGCAGGTGAATATCCACCAGGGCGAGATCGATGGGCTGGTGTTCCATGAGTAGCACCGCCTCTTCCGCGCTGGCGGCGAAATGCAACTGGTATCCGGCGTCGCCCAGGGTCTTCTCGATCACCCAGCGGATGCTTTCCTCGTCGTCCAGCACCAGGATCCGGATCGGGTCCCGATCGGCGGCGATGGCCTGCGGTTCGGTCATGGGCTCCTGCTGGGCGGCGGTCTGAGCGGTTCGCGTAGTCCGGCGATTCGGCCGGTGACCGGTCGCGCCGGTGGATTGGCGCCGGCGGTAGCTTCCTCCAGGACTTTACTCCATCTCCCTTGCAAACGCATCGGTGCCGGCAGTGAACCACGTCACACAAATTAAATTCCGTTCCGGCGGGTGGCGCTCATGATCCTGAGCGCCGGGCATGGGGCCACGATTCCGGCCGATCCTTCGGCTCGGCGGCGGATGGGCCGGCGGCGAGAATTCGTATAAGCAAACAAATATATTTTGACTTTCAGTACGATTTCGCTATGCTGGTGCCAGCAATGGGCTCCGGCGATCCGCTCGAATCGAAGC
>JAPUJL010000097.1 GCA_027296185.1 SAR324 cluster bacterium
TACCGCGCCAACCAACTCGGTCCGGCCATCGATCCCCTTCACCAAAATCGTGACAGTCTTCGATTATATACGTGTGCCATTCAGAAAAGTTGATAGAAATCACGCCATAATTCCGGCGCTGCCGTCCAATTTTTCTCCGGCGGCCGAGCCACGCCCGGTCGTCCCCATGAGCGACGGCGGGAGAGCGGCCCCACGGGCCGGTCGCCGGGCGGCACTCCCCGGAACCGGCCGGCGCGGGGTGGTGTCGGGGCGCCCGGCGCGGTATAGCTAGAAAAAGGGGGGCGGTGCGCGCCGCCGAGTCGCGCACTCGTCCTGCGCCCGGGGGTATGCGCCCCCATCATCGGCTGGGCGGCGGCCGTCCGGGACGGCTGAACCGGCCACCGGTGTGGGAGGGGCAGCGGCAATTGCAGGATAGTTCTCGCGGAGTCCCAGCGGCATGCTGATCGAGTCGGTTCAAGCGAGGGAAATTCTCGATTCCCGCGGCAATCCCACGGTGGAAGTGGACGTGGAGTTGGAGGACACCTCCGTCGGCCGGGCGGCGGTACCTTCCGGTGCCTCTACCGGCATTCACGAGGCCCTCGAATTGCGCGATGGGGACCCGGCGCGCTATGGCGGCAAGGGCGTGCTCAAGGCGGTGCAGGCGGTGCACGAGCGGATCGCCCCGGTAGTGGTGGGACTGGACGCCTCCGATCAGCGGGCGCTCGATCGGACGCTGCTGGAATTGGACGGAACCCCCAACAAGAGCTCCCTGGGCGCCAACGCCATGCTGGGCGTCTCCCTCGCCGTGGCAAAGGCGGCGGCGGCCAGCCACGGATTGCCGCTCTACCGGCACATCGGGGGGGTGCAGGCCCGGACGCTGCCCGTGCCCATGATGAATATCCTCAACGGCGGCGCCCATGCGGACAACAACGTGGACATCCAGGAGTTCATGGTGATTCCGGTGGGGGCGCAAAGCTTCGCCGAGGGGCTCCGCATGGGGGTGGAGGTGTTTCATGCATTGCGCGCGGTGCTGAAGCAGGAGGGCCTCAACACCGCCGTGGGCGACGAGGGGGGCTTCGCGCCCAACCTGAAATCCAACGACCAGGCGCTGGAGTTCATCATGCGCGCCATCGAAGAGGCCAATTACCGGCCCGGCGAAGACGCCGCCATCGCCCTCGATGCCGCGGCCAGCGAATTCTACCGGGACGGCGCCTATTTTCTCGAGGCGGAAAAGGAACCGCGCATGTCGGCGGAGGAGTTGACGGCGTTTTACGACGGCCTGGCGCGCAAGTACCCCATCCTCAGCATCGAGGACGGCCATGCCGAGGACGACTGGGACGGCTGGAAGGGCATGACCGCAGCCATGGGCGAGCGCCTTCAGTTGGTGGGCGACGACCTGTTCGTCACCAACACCGAGCGGCTGAGCCGGGGCATCGAGGAGGGCATCGCCAACTCGATCCTGATCAAGGTCAACCAGATCGGCACCCTCACCGAAACCCTGGAAGCCATCGCCATGGCCAAGGACGCCGGGTACACCACCATCATCTCCCACCGCTCCGGCGAAACGGAGGATTCCACCATCGCCGATATCGCCGTGGGGGTCGAGGCGGGCCAGATCAAAACGGGATCGGGCTCCCGCAGCGACCGAATGGCCAAGTACAACCAACTGCTACGCATCGAAGAGGAACTGCAGGGAAGCGCCCGCTATCCCGGCCGGTCGGCCTTCCGGGCCGGCGCGGGACGGGCCTGAATCGCAAGGAGCGGCCCATGAATCTTCGCATCGATCCCTGGCTCGCCCAATCGGCACGGGAAGCCACGGTTGCCTTTGCCCGTTTCGCCGGGTGGTTGGGTTTGGGCCGCGGCCCTTCCCGCCCTTTCTGGGGGGTTCCGCGAGCGTTCGTGGTCTTCCTGATCGTGTTCGCCGGCGGCATGCTCCTGATCTCCCTGGTGGGGGATCAGGGTTTGGTCTCCTACTGGATGCTCACCTCCGAGCGCGACCAATTGCGCGCCGAGGTGACGCGGCTGGAAGCGCGTCACGCCGAACTGCAGCGGGTCATCCACGCCCTGCGGAGCGATCCGGAATACATCGAGCAGTTGGCCCGGCGCGATCTGGGCCTGGTACGGCCGGACGAGGTGATTGTCCAGCTTCCCGCACGGGAACCTTCCCCATGAGCGGTACGCGCCGGGAGCGCGGGGGCCGCCCGCGGCTGCTGGGACCGGCCACAGTGGCGACCGCTCTCTGGCTGGCGTTATCGATGGCGGCCCTGCCGGGCGCCGCCGAGGGAGGCGGCGGAATGCGCGGCCCCAGCCGCTTCAGCGCAACCCGGCCCCCGCTGCAAAGCGAAGCCCCGCGCTTCGGCATCGGCTCCACCCACGGCCATTCAGTGGGCACCGGCGCATTCATGGGGCTGTTGAGCTTCTACCGCAACGTCATCAGCCCGGTGGACGGCGACCGCTGCTCCATGGCGCCCACCTGCTCCCTGTACAGCCAGCGGGCCTTGCAGGAGCACGGCGTTCTGCTGGGAGTGCTGCTGACGGCGGATCGGTTGCTGCACGAGGCCGACGAGCCGGTACACGGCCACAAGATCGTCATCGGCGGCGAGACCTACTACTACGACCCCATCGAGGCCAACACCTACTGGCTGCGCTAAGCCGCAGAGCGCGGCGGGATTCGGCGGACCCGGCTCGATCCGGCGGGCGGCGAAATTGCCGTGTCACCGATGGGCGAGCCTGCCGTGAGCGATCCCAGAGTGCGAAGCGGGCGTCTCGGCGGGCCCTGCCGAAGGCGAAGGGAAGCGCGCGGGAAGCGATCGCACCCGAGCCTCGGCGATACCCCACCGGCCCCCTGCGCCTACCTCCGAACTTCCTGCAGCAGGCCGTCCAGAAAGATGAGCTTCAATCCGCCCTCGGCGCCTTGGGTGCCGGGGGGATAGATCCATACCGCCTGCCGACCCCAGCAGGGATTCTGCTCCTCCACGTCCGCCGGCGCACCCAACAGCCGCCGGGCCTGGGCCTCGCTGATACCGGTTGCGAGCTCGCTCACCTCCGGGGCGGCGGCCGGGGACGCCTCGCTCCGGGTGCGGGGCGGACCGGTCTCGATGGGCGTGTCGTCGCGGTTGCCCCATTCGGACCAGGAGCCATCGTACCCGCGGACGTTGTCGAAGCCGAGCCACCGGAGCGTGAAGTAGGTGTGCGAGGCGCGGGTGTGGGACTGGCAATAAGTGGCCACCTCCTTGTCCGGCGTGACGCCCAATGCGGCGAACCACTGCACCAGCTTGCCCGGATCGAGGAACCGCCCCCCCTGCTGGGGGTCGAGATGGTTCCGCCACTCCATCGAAAACGCGCTGGGAATGTGGCCGCTGCGCTTGCTGCCGCTGCGCGACCCCTCGTATTCCGCGGGCGAGCGGGCATCCACGAAGGCCGTCTGCCCGTCGTGCAAGTGGGCCTCCATCCACGCCCGGTCCACCACCTTCTCCGGTTGCAGGCGCGCCGTGAAATTCGACCGGGGCACCCGCACCGGGTCCCGGGAGACCGGGAAGCCGCCCCCCACCCAGCCCGGCCACCCGCCGTTGAGCAACCGCCCGTTGCCCTGCCCCACCACGTCCAGCGCCCAGAACAGCCGGGCGGCGCTGAGCCCATCGCGGTTGTCGTAGGCAATCACCACGGTGTCCGGGGCGATGCCCGCGGCGCGGATGGATTCCTGCAGCGCTTCGGGCTCGGGCAGCATCCCGGCGATGCCCTCCCGCTCGGCGTAGAGCGCCCCCACCTCGAACCGCACCGCGCCGGGAATGTGGCCGGCGGCGTATTGCTCGACAGAGCGCAGGTCCACGATCCGCTGCCCGGGATCGGTGAGACGATCGGCCAGCCAGCGGGGCTCGACCAGCAACTCGGGGCGCGGGTTCAGTCCACTCTCGCTGCCACCCTGCACCTCCCAATAGCGGAACCCGGCCAACCCGGCCAGGAGCAGGGTCAGTGCGGCGATCAGGGGCGGCGGAAAGCGCGCGCCGCGCGATAGGGTCATCTCGGCACCTTCAGCCGGTAGAAGAACAGGTAAACCCCCGCCCAGCAGCCCAGCACGATGGCCACCGTGGCCAGGATGCTCGTCACCGATAGCACCGCCACGCCGGTCAGGCTGTGGCCGATGTTACAGCCTCCCGCGATGGAGCCCCCCACCCCCATCATCGCCCCGCCGCCCATCTGCTGCAGGATTCGCGTGGGATAGGGCAGCTTCCATTGGAAGTGCCCGCCCCGCCTCGCCCCGAGGGCGGCGCCCAAGGGCAGGCCGAGCAGCATGAAAGCGCTCCAGTTGAGAAACCCTCCGTCGCCCAGCACCAGCCACCGGCCCCAGGCCATGGTCGGCTGAATCATCGACAGGCCGTATTCCCGGCCGGTCATGCTCGAGGCGATCCAGGCGATGGCGGCGACCAACCCCACCACGAATCCCGTCTTCATCCAGTGCCAGCGCCCGTCGGAGGCCTGCCCGGGCGGGGTGCGCCAGATCCAGTACGCCAGCCCGGCGGCCAGGGGCAACAGGATCCACACGCCGTGCACCCCCAGCCACCCGTCCAGGGTGCGTGGCACGTCCAGCTGCGGCGCCCGCAAGGCCCGCTTCAGGGGCGCGAGCAGACCCACCTCGGTGACGAGGATGCTCAGGACGAACATCACGACGACCACGTAGGCGCCGATCAGGCCCTCGCCCAGCCGGTAGAAGTTTCCGCTCGTGCATCCGCGGGCGAGCACCATCCCCATGCCGAATACGAACCCGCCCACCATCGCCGCCAACCACCACACCGGGGGCGCCGCCGGATCGATTTCCAGCACCCCACCCAGCAGGAGCAGTACCGCCATCTGGATCAGCAGGGCAATGCTGTAGGCCTTGAACAGGCGGCTGTCACGCTCGAAAGCGATCTGACGGAACGCGCTGTTCATGCAGAACCCGCCGCGCTGCAGGGAGTACCCCAACAGCAACCCGACGGGCAGCCCCAGCAAGGCCATCTTCAACATCGTCTCCTCCCAGCCACCCCCGGTGGGGATGAGCCGCTCCGGGATTCAGGTCTCGCCCCTCCGGAATCGGCGCCACTCCCACGCATGACCGCGGCCCGAGTTCGAGGCCGCCATCCTATCCCCTCCGGCGGGCCGCGTCAGTAGGCGAAACAGCAAAAAAAAACCCTGCCGCGTGAACGGCAGGGTTTTCCGAACAGCCCGGCATCGGCCGAGGCCGGAATCTCAATCGGCGATTTGCTCGAAGGTCTGCTCCAGGTCGTCCCGCTGCGTGGAGCGGCGGCGGGAGAAGGCGGCAAACGCCGTATCCTGGAAGCCCTTGGATACCGAGTACAAGAACTCGTTGAGCACGTTCGCCATGGACATCATGGTGGTCTTCTTCCGCTTGACCGAGGTGATGTCGATCTCAAGGAGCACGCCAGGCAGAACGTGATACGGGTTGATTTGCGCCTCGAACTCCTCGAACTTGCGGTCCAGGAAGTTGAGCCGGTTATCCACGATCGTGCGGTCGGTGGGGTTCTGGTTCTTGTAGATCTCCCGCAACCGGTTGCGCGTGTGGATGGTCCGCTTGCGCAGCTCCTCGACGATGTGGATGTTCGTCTTGTTGAGCTCTTCCACTTCCGTCGAGCGCGGCGGAATGAAGGTAATCTCGTTCCAGAGCTTGGGCGGCTCTTCCTCGACTTCCTCCTCCACGCGGGCGGAGAACCATCCGCCGCCGCCGCCCTTGTCCTCCTTCAGATAGCGGGCCGCCACGTCGCCGTAGTCCTCGATGCCGCGTGCAGCCTTATAGTCATTGTAGAGCACCTGCACCACATCGACGACCTTCACCAGTTCCTTCTTGAGTTCCTCGAACTGGATGTCGTAGGCGGAGCGCATCTCGCGGATCTGGTCGTCATCGTAGAAGGCGAGCCGGATCTGATAGCGCTCGTCGGGCAGGCTGTTGACGTCCGTGTCCTCATACTCCCGGATCACGCATTCCCTCGCATTCTTGAAGTTCTCGATGTGCTGGTAGCCCATCTTGGACGTGTCGAGAATGGAGGTGATGTTGTTCACCGCGGTGTTGAAGCCGCGGTTGCGGATGTTCTCGTTGTCGATGATGCGCTTGATGTTCTCGCGGACGTTCAGGGGATCGTAGTCGTCCGGATCGATCTCGGCTTGCAGGCCTTCGATCTTGTCCATGAAGCGCTTGGCGACGAACTGATACCGCTTGGATTGCTCGTTGGTCGTGTCGTCGTCGACGTAGTTGTCGAGGGCCTTGATCTTCTCGAAGATCATTTCCGTGTCCGTCAATTCCTCCTTGCCCTCGTCGATCAAGGTCATGTTGAGCTCCTTGATCTCCTGCTCGATCAACTCGTGGATGTGCTTGCCGATGACATCCTTCACGATGGTCTCGACCGGCACCTGGTAGTGATAGATCGGGCTGATCAACTCCGAATTCAGGATATTGATCGCCAGCTTCACGTCCACGACGGTCTTGGGCTTGTAGAAATTGTTCTTGAACGAGCACTTGGCGATGGCGTAGGCATTCTCGCCCCGCACGAACGCGCCGACATCCGACTTCTGCCGGAGCAAGGCGTTGGTCTCGTTCTCCAACTCGTACATGCCCCGCTGCACGTGCCCTTGCAGGTGGCCGTAGATATTGACGACCGACTTCTCGATCTCGCCGGTGTTGAACTTGTCCATCCCGCCGATTTGGTCCAGGATTTCCGCGATTTCCCTGGGCGTATAGCGGTTCAGGTTCCGGTACTCCTCCTTGTCGATGAGATCGCGCAATTTCTTGCCCATCTCATCTTCCATCGTGGTGATGTACCGATTGAACATGTTCTGGAAGTTCTGGTTGAAATAGTTGTGCAGCTTGGACTTGACGCTGCCCATCACGTCCAGCTTTTCCAGCACTTCCGGCGGGAGCCTGGCATGGATGTGGTTGAGAACCTTGTCCACCTCCTCGTCGATCAGGAGCTTGGACTCTTCATATTCGTTCCGGTTGTCCCGGTTCAGACTGTTCCGGGACCCAACGGCACTCGGCTTCTCCGGATGGATGATATTCGGGCCGTGGGTCATGGTGTCGCGCGCCATGTGTCCGCTCCTCGCTCTGGTGCTGGGCTTTGAACTGCCGCCCCGGTCTCGCTGCTTTGGGCGCAAGCGCCCGGAATCCCTTACTGACGGGTCGAAAACTTCCGAAATGTGCTCCCTTTCATGTGAAATTTCAGCCCGATTGTCAACCTCAATTATTCGCCCCGGTAGTCGTGGAATCGGGGGAGGCGTTATCGCCCCCGGGAGCAACCGCATCGGCCGCCCCGGGGACCCCGGCAGCCGCCCTCTGGGCGGCGGTGCGAATCCCCTGGGGAGTGCGGTAAAACATGGCCGCATCCTCCCACCGCATGGTGACGGTGCCCTCGATTCCGCTCACGACCATTTCAAAAGGTTGGGTTCCCAGCGATTGGCCGCCGAGGGTCTTCTCCAGTTTGGGGAAGCGCACCCGATACAGTTGGGACCAGCGGTCCAATCCGGAAAAGTAGAGATCGATGTAGCGGTATACGGTCGAATCGGTGCGGATGCCCTCGACGGACGACGGGCGCAGCAGGTCGCCGTCGTCGTCGCGCAGGAACAGCTTCCAGTTCGAATCGGCGCGCCCCAGCCGCACCGGCGCGTTGGAACCCCCATAGACCAGCACGAGGAACTCGAAGCCCGTGTCGAAGCGCTGCCGGTGCTCGCTCAACAGCCCCGACATTTCCTGCTCCCGCACCAGGTAGCGCTCCTGGAGGGTATCGAGAAACAGTTGCCGGTAGCGCTCGTCCTGAAAGATCGCATCGACGATCATCACCGGGCGGAAATCCGAGTAGAGATTTCCACTGCGGAAGGTGTGCTGGAAGAACGATTCCGTCTCGGCGCTGCGGTAGCGGAGTGAGCCCACGATGTTTTGGGGGGATTGCCGTTCCCGCGCCGTGGTGCACCCCGCCGCCAGCGCCGCGGCTACCGCCAAGACCAAGGCCACCGCCGGGAAGAGGGCCACCGGCACCCGGCGGAATGGCCCCGGGAGCCCGCCCATGGGGCGATTCCAAAGATTCCCGGCCGGATGCCGTCTTGTCATTTTCCGTGCGATATGGCTACTAGGATAGGATTTTTGGCCGCGCCCGGGGGAGCCTCGCTCTGCCGGCGCGGGGTCGACCCATCTTATGCCCGTCGTTGGGAAAAACATAGGGGCGAAAACGATGCTCCCCGATGCAGCGCCACGGGGCGCACCGCGCCGGGGCCGGACCGCTCCCCGGCGGTAGCGGGCGGCGGAATCGGTGGAACGCGCCCCGGCCCGTGACGCGCGGGACCGGTGCCCACGCTGTTGGAGAGAGGAGAAGGACCATGGCGATACCCTGGACGATCTTTCTGTTGGGGGTG
>JAPUJL010000098.1 GCA_027296185.1 SAR324 cluster bacterium
GCTGGGCTCGCGGCATCTTTCCTTCTACGATGCCATCGCACCGGTGGTGATGGCCGACTCCATCGACATGACGACGGTGTTCCGCGCCTCGCGGTACGGGAAGGGCACGGCGGACTACCTCAACTGCCCCTTGAGCGAAGCAGCCTACTACGAGTTCGTGCAGGCCTTGGCGGCGGCGGACAAAGTGCCGCTGCACAGCTTCGAATCCCTCCGGCCTTTCGAGGGGTGCCTGCCCATCGAGGTGATGGTGGAGCGGGGGCCGCTCACCTTGGCTTACGGCCCGATGAAGCCGGTCGGGCTCACCGATCCGCGCACGGGCCGCCGGCCCTTTGCCGTGGTGCAATTGCGGCAGGAGAATCGGCGGGGCACCCTGTACAGCCTGGTCGGCTTCCAGACCAAGATGACCTGGCCCGCCCAGCGCCGGGTTTTCCGCACCCTTCCCGGCCTCGAGCAGGCGGAGTTCGCGCGGCTGGGCTCCCTGCACCGCAACACCTTCCTCGAATCGCCCAAGCTGCTGGGGCCGGACCTCGACTGGCGGGAGGAACCGCGCCTGGCCTTCGCGGGTCAGATCACCGGCGTCGAGGGCTACATGGAATCCGCCGCCATGGGGCTGTACGTGGGCAAGCGCACGGCCTTCAGCCTCGCCGGCCGTGAAGTGCCGCGCCCGTCCCCCTGCACGATGACGGGGGGATTGATCCGCTACGTGACGGAGACGCCCCTGGCGGATTTTCAGCCCATGAACGCGGCCTTCGGCCTGGTCGACCCGGCGCCCCCCGGCATGGCCAAGTCCGCCAAGAAGGCCTTCTATGCCGAGCGGGCGCTGGCCGAGATGGAGCGGCTGGAGCGCATCGAGGGGCGGCTCCCCGTGGTTTCCGCCGAGCAAGCCAAATCCCTGGCGGCGCCTCCCGCCGCCGGATGACCCAACCAGGCGGCGGGAGAGCCGGAACCGCCACGGAGGCTTGCAATGCCCACCCGTTTCCCATACATATTCAACTGGAAAGGGCCCACCTGAGAAAGGGCCAATCCCATTCCGGGATTGGCGAATTGCGTCCGACGAGCCCGATCTATCCGGGGGCGAGGGGCGCGGCTCTGCGGCTTCGGCGAGGAAAGCGACATGGCATTCAATCAGCCCAACCGGTCTCCATGGGAGCAGAAGAACTCTCCGCCCAACATCGAGGACTTCCTGAATATGCTTCGGAACCGGCTCAAGGACAAGTTCCACTGGGGCAATTGGTGGCTGATCGCCTTGATCCTCATCGCCGTCTGGGCTTTGAGCGGCGTGTTCGTGGTGGACCCCCAGGAACAGGCGGCCGTGAAGACCTTCGGACGCCTGACGCGAATCGTCGGGCCGGGTCCCAACTACCACCTGCCCTTCCCCATCGAGTCGGTGCTCAAGGAGCGGGTGACGGAAGTGAAACGGGTGGAGGTGGGCTATCGTACGATTAATCAGTCGCCGCCGTTTCAATACCGGGACATCAAGGCCGAGTCGTTGATGCTGACGGGAGACGAGAGCATTGTCGATATCCAGTTCACCGTCCAATACCGAATCGCGGACCTGACGGATTACCTGTTCAACGTGCAGGAAGTGCCCATCACGATCCGCGCCGCCGCCGAATCCACCATGCGGGAGGTGATCGGCAAATCGGAGATCGACGCCGCCCTCACCACCGGCAAGGCAGCGGTGGAAACGGAGACCCGAGCCTTGCTGGCCTCGATTATGGACAAGTACGAATCGGGCGTGACCATTTTGAACATCAAGCTGCAGGACGTGCAGCCCCCACCCCAGGTGTCCGAGGCCTTCAAGGCCGTGGCGAGCGCCCGGGAGGAAAAAGAACGGCTGGTGCGCGAGGCGGAGGGATACCGCAACGACCTGCTGCCGCGGGCGCAAGGGGAAGCGGAGCAGATCGTAAACCAGGCCCGCGCCTACTTCGCCGAGCGCACCAACGTGGCCGCGGGAGAGGCGAACCGGTTCGAGTCCGTGCTCGCCGAGTACCGAAAAGCGAAGCAAGTCACCCGCGACCGGATTCGCATCGAGACGATGGAATTTGTCCTGCCGAACGTGACAAAGGTCATCGTCAGCAAATCCATCGCTGACAACGTTCTACCCTTCATGTCGTTGAACCGGGTCCCGGAATTGGTCGACCGGGATACCAAGTAGTAAACCCGAATTGGGATTGCCGGCAGCGAGGAGCCCATGGAGTTTTCCCATCGTGTAGCCAATAAAATTTGTGTCGTGTCCATCACGGGCAATATCGCCCTGGACGGAGTCAACGAGGCCAAGGATTACCTGAAGCCGTTGTTGGAGGAGCCGGATCTCAAGGGGCTGCTGATCAACTTCGACCAGGTCAACTTCATCGATTCCTCGGGGATCGGGCTCATCGTCTCGCTGTTCAAGACCCTGCAGCAACGCGAGGCCAAGTTCGGGCTGTCCGACCTCAGCAAGAAAAACGAGGAAATCTTCAACATCACCCGCCTCAACAAGATCCTCGATATCTATCCCAGCGAAGCCGAAGGCATCACGTCCATGAGTTCGTGAGCCCGGGGGCGGCGCCGCGGGTTACCCCGGCGCGCCGGTTCCCTGCCGCAGGATGGGGGTTGCCGACCCCGATGGGGCCAAGGTGCGGCGCCCTGCCGCAACGGGTCCTGGGGTTCGTCCGCCAGGGGGCGGGCCGCCCAAGGCGGGCGCAGCGGTGCTGTGCCCAGGCACGGCGGCCGGGCCAAATCACAGTCTGCCGGAGGAGGTGGAGCGCCTGGAGGGCCGATCGATGGTGG
>JAPUJL010000099.1 GCA_027296185.1 SAR324 cluster bacterium
CAACGTTCACCCGCCGGACTGGGTCAATCCCGAGCCGAAGGATTGGTATCACCTGGTGGTCATCGGTGCCGGAGCGGGCGGCCTGGTCTCGGCAATCGGCGCAGCCTCTGTAGGGGCCCGGGTGGCCATCATCGAGCGGTACTTACTGGGGGGCGACTGCCTGATTGTGGGTTGCGTCCCCTCCAAGAGCGTGATTCGATCCTCGCGGGTCGTTCATGAGATCGCCGGCGCCGCACCCTACGGGGTAACCGGCATGGGATCGCCCCGGGCTGATTTTGGCGAGGTGATGCGCCGCATGCGCCGCATGCGAGCGCGGATCAGCCCGAACGATTCCGTGCAGCGCCTCACCGGCCTCGGTATCGATGTATTCCTAGGCGACGCTAGTTTTGCCGATTCCCGCAACGTTACCGTGGGGGGCAAGCGACTGCGCTTCAAGAAGGCCGTCATCGCCAGCGGCGGGCGGCCCATGGTGCCGCCCGTCCCGGGTTTGGAGGAGACGGGCTATCTGACCAACGAGACCATCTTTAATTTGACCGAGCGCCCGCAGGCGGTGCTCTTCCTGGGTGGCGGCCCTATCGGGAGCGAGCTGGCCCAGGCCTTTAGGCGATTGGGGTCGGAGGTCACCGTGGTGGCGCGGGATCCGCACTTTTTGCCGCGGGAAGACGACGATGCCGCTCAAGTGCTGCACAGGCAATTCGAGCGGGAGGGCATTCGATTTCATTTCGAGGCGGTCTTGGATCGCGTCGAGCGCGTCAACGGGAAGAAGCGCGTCACCGTGGCCGGCAAGGAAGGTCCCTTCGCGGTGGATGTGGACGAGATCGTGGTAGCAGCGGGCCGGACGGCCAATGTGGAGACGCTGAATCTGAAATCGGCCGGGGTCACACTGGAAAACGGACTGGTAAAAGTGAGCGATACCCTCCGCACCGCCAATCGCCGCATCTATGCCGTGGGCGACGTGTGCCTGCGGTTGCAATTCACTCACCTTTCCGGGACGACCGGGGCGTTGGTGGTGCAGAATGCCCTGTTCCGCGGCCGGAAGAAATGGACGGATCTGGTGGTGCCCTGGTGCACTTATACCGATCCGGAGATCGCCCACGTGGGGATGTACGAGCGGGATGCGCGGGCCCAAGGGATCGATGTGGACACCTTCGTGCGTCCCTTCGAGGAGGTGGACCGCGCGATCCTGGAAGGCGACGAGTCCGGCTTCGTGAAGATCCACGTGCGGAAGGGCACCGACCGAATCCTGGGGGCCACCATCGTCGCCCGTCACGCGGGAGAGATGATCAGTGAGATCACCCTCGCCATGAACAGCAACGTGGGACTGAAGCGCATCGCCTCGACCATTCATCCGTATCCTACCCAAGCCGAGGGGATTCAGCAGGTGGGTACGGCCTACTACCGCAGCAAGCTCACGCCATTCACGAAGCGGCTGTTGCGATTCCTGCTGCGGGTGCTGAACTGATTTTGAGATAGCGGAACGCGTGCAATCAGGCCCAGGCGCTGTTCCGCGACATGGGCAGTGACAATCGATCCAACCTGGGATTTGGGAGATTACAGTACTTGCGAGCAGCATATTACGCGCTACGCCAGGGGTGAGCGAGCCCCGACGATCACTCCTCATCAGGGCCACCGGCACGGTCGGCCGGCATGCGCCCCACGAGCTCACCGCACACGGCATGCCCTTCCGCGACCTGGTGCACAAGCCGCGCTGCGCTGCCCTCCGGGTACAAGAGGCCCCGGTGCCGGAATGTCGCTAGACCCGAACCCTCCGCAACCGCAGGGCGTTGCCCACCACAGAGAGCGAGCTGAAGCTCATGGCCGCCGCCGCGATCATGGGGCTGAGCAGGATCCCGAAAAAGGGAAACAGCACTCCTGCCCCTACCGGCACGCCCAGGGAGTTGTAAACGAACGCCCAGAACAGATTCTGCTTGATATTGCGCATGGTTGCGCGGCTCAAGCGCCGGGCTCGGACGATGCCCCGGAGGTCGCCCTTGACAAGGGTGACGCCGGCGCTTTCCATCGCCACGTCGGTACCGGTGCCCATGGCGATTCCCACATCGGCCTGGGCTAGCGCAGGGGCGTCGTTGATTCCGTCGCCGGCCATCGCCACGCGGCGGTGCCCGGCCTGCAGGCGTTTGATCACTTCCATCTTCTGGTCGGGCAGCACCTCCGCCACCACCTCGTCAATTCCCAGTTTCCGTGCCACCGCCTCGGCCGTGGTGCGGCTGTCCCCGGTGAGCATGACGATGTGGAGCTTCTCGCCCTGCAGCCCGCGGATCGCCGCCGGGGTGGTCTCCTTGATGGGGTCGGCGACCCCCAGCAGACCGCCCAACTGCCCGTCCCAGGCCACGAATAGCACGGTTTGACCTTCGCCCCGGAGCGCTTCGGCCTGCTCCGCCATCGGGCTCGGGTCAACTCTCAGCACCTCCAGCATGGCGCCGTTGCCCAGCACCACGGAATGACCTTCCACGCTACCCTGGACGCCCTTGCCCGTGGTGGACTGGAAATCCTGGGCCTCCGCGAGAGAGAGGCCGCGTTCCTCGGCTCCCGCCACGATCGCGGCGGCCAAGGGGTGCTCACTGCCTCGCTCCAGGCTCGCCGCCAGGCGGAGCAGGGTCGCCTCGTCCCCTCCGTCCGCGGGAGCGACGGTCACCAACCGGGGCTTGCCCTCGGTGAGCGTGCCG